>CBFIGH010000040.1:0-2163 GCA_965662115.1 Cyanobium sp. | reverse complement strand
CAATTGCGCGGCCACAAGCTTCAAAAACTGCCCAAACGAGCCTCATCCAGCCGTCTGAGCTGCGCTGAGAGCTGAAATCAGCAAGAAATCAGCTTTTGCCTGGGGGAAACGTGCCTCCTGCGGTGGTTTTTCCGCAAACTCCTAGGCGCCAGCCCCCGCCAGACCCTGCTCAAAGTGGTACTGCCCCAGTTGATGCCGGCGATCCTGGCCGGGGTGGCCCAGGGCTACAGCCGGGCGGTGGGCGAATACGGCTCGGTGGTGATGATCTCCTCCAACGTGCCGTTCCGCGACCTGATCACCCCCACCTTGATCATTCAGAAGCTGGAGGAATACGACTTCGCCTCCGCCACGGTGATCGGCATGGTGATGCTGCTGTTCTCATTGCTGAGCCTGCTGGTGATCAACGGCCTGCAGGTGTGGGGTCGCAACTGGGAAGCCAATCCAGTGCAAAGCGCCTGAACACCACCGTCCTTTTCACGACACCCCGGCTACTGAGTTCATGAGATCCCAGTTACGCACTGTTTTCAATCGCCTGCCGCGCCCATCGGCGTCGGTGCTGATTCCCCTGATCGCTTGCCTCTATGTGGGCGTGATCATCCTGTTGCCGGCCCTAGAGGTGGTGGCGGGAGCCTTCGCCAAGGGGCTGACCCCCTTCTTCGAGAACTTCCAATCGGAGGAGCTGCGCTCCGCGGTGCTGCTTACGCTGCGGTGCACCTTGATTGCCGTGCCGGCCAACACGATTTTTGGCCTGGCCGCCGCCACCGCCATCGCCCGGCGTCAGTTTTCCGGCAAAGCCGTGCTACTCAGCGTGATTGACCTGCCCTTCTCGATCTCGCCGGTGGTGGTGGGTCTGATGCTGGTGTTGCTTTACAGCCCCACCAACGGCCTGCTGGGCGGGATCGTGAGCAGCCTGGGTTGGCAGATCATCTTCTCCTGGCCGGGTATGGCCCTGGCCACGATCATCGTCACCTTCCCCTTCATGGCCCGGGAAGTGATCCCGCTGCTGGAGGAGGAGGGCTGGGATCAAGAGGAAGCGGCCCGCACCCTTGGGGCCAGCAGTTGGCAGGTGTTCTGGAAGGTCACGCTGCCTTCTGTGCGCTGGGCCGTGGTTTACGGCCTGATCCTCACCACCGCCCGCGCCCTGGGGGAATTCGGCGCCGTGGCCGTGGTGAGTGGCAACATCGCCGGTCAAACGCAAACTCTGCCCCTGTTTGTGGAAGACGCCTACAAGCAATACGACACAGAACTGGCCTATGGGGCTGCCCTGGTGCTGGGCGGTGTGGGCCTGGTGTCGCTGCTGCTCAAGCTGGTGGTGGAGCAGCTGCTGGGCGGCGTGAATGAGAGTAGGCCGATCAACTAAACGTGCACCGGAGCCAGCGACATGGCTTGACCTAATCGAGCCTCATCGGAGATCAACGCGGGAAGTTCGGAGGCATCCTCTGAGGCGGGCAGACCCGCCAGCCCTGCTGCCGCTTCTGAATCCAGAGCTTGATCGCCTGCTCCCTCGTCAGCTCCTTGCGGCGTTTGAGCAGCGGCGCCGGTTCCCCGGGGATCAGTTCTCCCAGTTTCACCTCCAGCGCCTGGCTCCAGCGGTTGTAGCGAACCGGGTTGAAGTGCAGCACTTGGCGGCCATCACTGATCCAGCCCTCCCGAGGCGAGAGCGGTGGGCGGCCGGGCCTCTCAACGACGTTCATCCACAGCCGCTCAGGCCACCTCGGGCACCCAGCCCTTCTGGCGGGTCATGTCGTCGGTCCAACCCTGGCAGCGGCTGGTGAGCTGCTCGCCATGGGCGATCAGGCCCTGGTGCAGCTGGCAGGTGAGCACGGGGATGCAGTTGACGCCCGCGTGGTGTCTGAACCAATGGCAGGTCATGCAGACCTTGCGGCTGCGGGTCTTGAGCAGCACCTCGCTATCGAGATAGGGCCGCTGGCCGGGGAAGAGGGATGCCCATCAACCAACTCGAGTGCGTACACTTGCACTAGCACGGATTCGCTGTGAATCTGCCGAGTGGTGCTCTGGTGCTCAGGCACGGTTGAGCGCCCAACAGTCAGTTCTCCCTCTGCTCCTCGCTGCTCTGAGTGCCCTCGCTGTTTTCTTGATCATTCCCTTCTCCGCCTTGCGGCTTGGGCTCCATCTTCACCCCAAGCACCTCGCATGTTTGGA
>CBFIGH010000039.1:0-34587 GCA_965662115.1 Cyanobium sp. | reverse complement strand
GCCTGCGTCCCCGGGAGTGGTGTAAATCCCCGGGGACTTCAGCCCCGGCGTAGCCGGGGCTGAACGCATCACTCAGGCACCCGGCTCAGTCGCTGGCGTTGCAAGGGGTGGGCAGGCCCGTGACCCTGGTTCGAGTCCTACCTCAACCAGACGAACCATG
Organism: Cyanobium sp.; assembly: GCA_965662115.1. GTDB lineage: Bacteria > Cyanobacteriota > Cyanobacteriia > PCC-6307 > Cyanobiaceae > Cyanobium_A. Next base: position 34,427 of record CBFIGH010000039.1, on the reverse strand, counting down.
CCCAAGACTGATTGTGGCGCCTCTGCCCTGGCGCCGCTACTCGATGGCAGCACTGCCGGGGAGCTGATCCCCGAGCTGGTGCGCCACGGCCTGCAGCAGCTGATCGAGCTGGAGGTCGCTGCCGTGCTCGGTGCCGATCGCCATGAGCGCAGTGAGGAGCGCCTTGGCTACCGCAACGGCTACCGGCCCCGGCTGCTCACCACCCAGGTGGGCGACATCGACCTGCGCATTCCGAAACTCCGCTCGGGCAGCTTCCTGCCCTCGATCCTCGAGCCGCGCCGCCGGGTGGATCAGGCGCTCTACGCCGTGGTGATGGAGGCCTATGTCAGCGGCGTCTCCACCCGCAAGGTCGATGCTCTGGTGGCAGCCCTCGGCAGCCAGAGCGGCATCTCCAAATCCCAGGTGAGCCGCATCTGCGCGGACATCGACGTGCAGGTGCAGGCCTTCCTCAGCCGCCCCCTGCAGGCCAGTGGCTACGCCTACCTGTATCTCGATGCCACCTACCTCCACGGCCGCCTCGGCCGGGCCATGCAGGTCTGCTCCAGGGCTGTGGTGGTGGCCATGGGCGTCAATGCCGATGGCCGCCGGGAACTGCTCGGCCTCAAGGTCGGCGACAGCGAGAGCGAGGCCTTCTGGAGCGAATTCATTGGCTCACTCAAGGAGCGCGGCCTCACCGGCGTGCGACTGGTGGTCAGCGATGCCCACGTGGGCCTCACCAACGCGATCCGGCGGATGCTGCAGGGCAGTTGCTGGCAGCGCTGCCGCGTGCACTTTGCGCGGAACCTGCTCCAGCGGGTGCCCAAGGCCCATCAGGGCATGGTGACCGCCGCGTTGCGCTCGGTGTTCGCCCAGGAGAAGGCCGCTGAGATCGAGGCCCGTTGGGATGGCCTGGCCAGCTCTCTGGCCGAGCGCTTCCCCAGGGCCGCCGAACTCATGCTCGAGGCCCGGGAAGTCGTGCTCGCCTTCCGCCACTTTCCGCACCAGCACTGGAGAAAGGTCTGGAGCACCAACCTGCTCGAGCGGGTGAACGAGGAGATCAAACGCCGTACCCGTGTCGTCGGCATCTTCCCCAACGACGCTGCGATTACCCGCCTGGTGGGGGCGGTGCTGCTGGAGCAGGACGAGCACTGGCAGCTGGAGGGCCGGCGGATGTTCTCGGCCGAGAGCATGGCGGCAATCCCGGCGTTGGCGGAGCTACCTGTGCAGCCATCGCTGCAGGAGGCAGCCTGAGCTGAACCCAGGCCCCAGCTGAGCGCGGCTGCAGCGCCCCCACAGGGCGCGGCGGTCCTGCTAAGCACCCGGGGGCCGGCAGGTGAAACAGAGCGCCCCGACTCACCGGTGTCGCCAACAACCGATCGCGGAACCAGACGAAAGACTTGACAAGTCAATCGTCCGGATTCATCGTGAAACAACGAGGAGCACATGCACCTCGGCAATGACCGCCCGTCATTCACCCCTGTTCACTCTCGAATCAGAGCAAACGGGCCTCGAGATTTACACCTCGCAAAGGGACGCGGCCCATAGAAAAGATTTATCAAGCGAAAACCTACAAGCGTCCAGCCATTCACAATCTCCAAGCCCTGCGCCGTCGCCTTCGGGCCTTGCTCTGGTTGTAGCGCGGCGGTTTCTTTTTCTTGAAATCTGTCGTCTTAGCGCCGCTCCAGCCGGATCCACACGCCATTGCCCGCCCGCAGGGTGAGGCGGCCCACGAGCTCCGGGGGGCGGCTGGCATCGGCCCTGATCCTGTAGCGGTGCACGATCGCCGCCAGCAGCATCGTGGCCTCTTGCATGGCGAATGCCGCCCCCGGGCAGATGCGCGGTCCCATGCCAAAGGGCAGGTAGCTAGCCGCCGGTAGGTTGGCCCGATCGGCCAGAAACCGCTGTGGATCGAATTTTTCTGGCTCCCGCCAGTAGCGCTGGTGCCGGTGCACCACCCAGGGCGAGATGCTCACCATCGTCTTGAACGGGCAGCGCTGACCCGCCAGGCTGGTGTCCCGTTGCGATTCCCGCACCAGGAAGGGCAGTGGTGGATAAAGCCGCAGCGCCTCTTCGAACACCGCCCGGGTGAGCTTGAGCTGGCGCAGCTGCTCCAGGCTGGGGATCGCCTCTGGGCTGCCCTCCAGCAGCGGACCCACCTCCGCCCGCAGCTGCTCCTGCACCTCAGGGTGGATCGAGAGCAGGTAGAGCGTCATCGCCAGGGCACTGGCTGATGTTTCGTGGCCGGCCAGAAACAGCATGCACACCTGGTCCACCAGTTCGCTGCTCGTGAACTGGCCTGTGGCGATCAGGGCATCGAGTAGGTCGCTCACCTCCAGATGGGGTGTGGCCAGCCGGTCTTCCAGCCGGGCCTGGATCCATTGGCGGATCGGCCGGGCGTGCTTGGCCAGGAACTGCCCCAGCCAGGGCCGCGGTAGCCCCAGCAAGGCCAGCACAGCGGCAATGCCCGCCCGGCGCTGATAGCGCTGGAAACATTGCTCGATCCGTTGGGCTTCCGCCGCCGGCAGCACCAGCGACATGATCGTGCGCACAATCACATCGGCGGTCACCTGGGTCATGGCCGGCGCCACATTCCAGCTGGGTCCATCGGCCCGCTGCTCCAGCTGCGCCAGGCAGTCGCCGATGGCCGCCCGCATCTGGGGCGCCACCAGCTGCAGCCGTGCCAGGGCCAGGGCGCCATCCACACCGCGGCGCTGCTCCTGCCACTCGGCGCCATTGGCGGAAAAGGCCGCCCGGCCGATCAGCGGCTCCAGCATCCAGAAGGTGTAGGGATGCTTGGGAAACTGCTCCACCTCCTCCACCAGCACCCGCTTCACCAGGCTGGGGTGGTTCACCAGCAGCATGCGGGCGCCGGGTAGGCGCTGAATTCCCACTGCGGCCCGGTAGCTGCTGGCGCTGATCAGGTTCAGCCAGGAGTCGAGCCCGCCTCGAAGGCGTGCCACCAGGTTTTGGCGATCGGGTGCGGGAGGGGGGGCTGCTGGGTCAGTCATCGGTGCCGGGAGGCAGGATCCAATCAAGGCAGCTGAACTCAGGGGCGTGACGGAAATACTGGAAATGCAGCACAAACTGGTTGTTCAGCACGGCTTTGCGTCCCTTCAAGCCTGCGGCCTCAGCGAGACCCACCTGGCAGCGTCGGGGGGATTGGGAGGGCTCGCGCTCCAGCACACTGGCAACATCCACCTCGGCGAAACTCATCCAGTCATCCCTACACGTCAAATCTGTCCAGGGAATGGCGGAGTCAAGCAGGGTGTTCAGCTCGTTGCGAAACTGCTCCCGCGTCGAGATGCTGGCCAGAAAGGCTGGGTTTTGCCCCAGTGTGACCAGCTGCAAGTGATCGAGGGGCATTGCTTTGGAGCGCCGCTGCAGGATCCTAAGAATTAGCTTTAAGGCCAAGTAGGCACCGGAGCTGTAGCCCACTACAACGTGATCTCTGGTTGGCTGTTGATTGATTGACTCTGCTAACTGGTCTGCGAAGTGATCGAGGCGATCGCTGAGGTCAGCCCCTTCCGCATGGGTCAGCTTACAGCTGAAGTGAATGGCTCGAAAGAGCCAGTCCACCCGTCTTCGTTCTGCTTGTTTCAGGCCATATCCAATCCAGCCAACCACGACGGCTCCAATCAAGACGCCACGTAGCCAGGCGGCCAAGGGCAGGGCAGCCACCAGAATCGTGCAGGCCAGAGCCGCTAAACTGAGGGTAAGCACGAAGATCAGTGGCCAGAAAAAAGTAAAGCTGGCCTTCGGCAGTGTCCTGACCGTCTGCAGGGTGCGCCGGCGGAAAAGATAGTGCCAGTAGAGCCCAAACCCTTGCCAGCAGAGTTGCCAAGGCTGGCGTGCCCAGCGATGGCGCACGATGTCATCCCAGCTCAACACGCTGATTTCGGCCAGGGGGGTTGCCTGGGGCGGAGCATCCCGCCGCATCACCGCGTGGGAGCGCTGGCCCAGGCTTTTAAGCTTCAGTTGTGGGGTGGCCTGGGCAAGCTCACTGCGCAGCAGCCTCAGTAGGGTGCGGGTGCCGCCCGGGTCGAAACCTGGTAGTAGGTAGATGTGTCGTAGGCGTTGATTCAGCTGACGCATAGGGTGACGCGGTTGCATTCAACTCCGCCATGGGCACCCCCGTGCAGATCACTGGGCCGGTGTTGTTGCTGATGGGCCCTTTGGGCTTGTTTTTCGCTCGCCTCAGCCGCCACTTGGAAGCCCAGGGGGTGCCCGTCTACAAACTCAGCCTGCCGCTGCATGAATTCGGCTTCCGTGCCGACCAGCGCCTGCCCTACGCCGGTGCTCCAGAGGCCTTTCCAGCTGTCCTTGCCGCCTGGATCGGCCGCTACGGCATCCGGCATGTGTTCATGTATGGCGACTACATCAGCTTGCACCGCCGGGCCCTAGAGGAACTGCGCAACCACGCTCAGGTGACGGCAGGCGTGTTTGAGCTCGGTTACACCCGGCCCCACTTCATCACTCTGGAAACCACCGGAGTGAACGCCCGTTCCGCCCTGCCCCGCGACCCCGGCTTCTATCGGGGCCTGCCCGAATCGGCTCTGGCCCGGGCCCGGCCAGGCCCGCGAGCCAGCAGCGGCGCCCGTGCCCAGCGCCGCTCCCAGCGGCTGCGGCTGGCCAAGGCTGTCACCTTCATCGTTCATGCCTTTCAGCGCTATCCCTTGCTGCCCTATCCCCATAAGCTCCAGCCCCGCATCGGGGATCTTTGGGCCCAATACCTCGGCATCCTGAGGGGTCTGCTCTATCCCCTCAGCGAGGCTCCCGTGCGCCGCCGGCTGCGCAGCGGTGGGGATTACGTCTTGGTGGCTCTTCAGGTGGCCAGCGACAGCCAGATCCAGGAGTCCTCGCCCTACGACGGCATGGAGCCCCTGATCGAGGAGCTCACGGCTTCCTTTGCTGCCCAGGCGCCAGCGGGCCTGCGGTTGGTTTTTAAACACCATCCCCGCGACCGGGGCTACAACCACTACGGCCGCTGCATCGCCCAGCTTCGCCGCCGTTTCGGACTCAGTCGCGCCCGGCTGCTCTACCTCCACGACGCCCCTCTGGCGCCCCTGTTGGCCAGCGGCCACTGCCGCGGCCTGATCACCGTGAGCAGCACCGTGGGCCTGCAGGCCCTGGCAGCTGGGGTGCCGGTGAAGTTGATGGGCGATACGTTTTTTGCGATCGCGGGCTTGGTTGATCAGGGCCCCTTGGCCAGCTTCTGGCAACAGCCTTGCGGTCCTGAGCCAGATCTCTGGCGCCGCTTTCAGCAGGTGATGCTGAAGCACACCCAGTTCCGGGGCAGCTTTGATGGCCCTGTCGATTTCGATGCCCTGGTGCCCGTCATGGCGGGCGCCTTCATGGCTTCCCAGCCCCCTGCAGCACCAGGCTGACGTTGCGGCCCCCAAAGCCAAAGCTGTTTAACAGGGCGGTATGGATGATCCCCCCCCGGGGCGGTTGCAGTGGCTGAGAGCGTTGGGGTAGCGGGCAGGGCAGCAGCGGGTCGGGGTTGGGACAGTTGGCCTGGGCAGGCAGCTCGCCGCGGTTCAGCACCTCTAGGGCAAGCAGGGTTTCGACTGGGCCCGAGGCGCTGATCAGGTGGCCGAGCACGGCCTTGGGGGCCAGCGCCCATGGCCGCTGGTCGGCGGGAAGTGCCGCCAGTAGCCCTGCCAGGGCGAGGGCCTCTGCCGCGTCGCCGGCCAGGGTGCCGGTGGCGTGGGCCTTGACCAGGTCGAGGTCGCTGGCATGGAGCCCCGCATCCGCCAGCGCCAGCTGCATCGCGCGCAGGGCCTGGGCCCCATCCGGGCGGGGGCTGACGATGTCATGGGCATCGGCACTGCTGCCAACGCCGGCGATGACGCCGTGAATGGTGGCCTGGCGCTGCTGCGCCTCCTTCAGCCGCTCCAGCACGAGGATCCCCGCACCCTCCCCCATCACAAAGCCGCTGCGGGCAGCATCAAAGGGCCGGCTTGCCTGCTGGGGCCGCCCCTTGGCCCTGCTCAGCGCTTGCATCGCTGCGAATGCCGCGATCCCGAAGCGATTCAGAATGGCCTCGGCGCCGCCCGCAATCACCACGTCCACCGTGCCCTCTCGGAGCAGGGTGACGGCCCGAGCGATCGCCTCACTCCCGCCGGAGCAGGCAGAGACCGGTGCTTCCAGCCAGCCGCTGGCACCAAGCTGCAGGCTGATCTGGGCGGCTGGAGCATTGGGCATGATCAGGGCCACCGTGTGCGGGCTCACCTTGGCGGGGCCCCGCTCCTCCAGCACGTGCAGCTGCTCAATCAGGCTGCTCACCCCGCCGATGCCCGTGCTGAAAACCACCCCAACCTGATCGCCGCTGAAATGGGCTGCGTGCTGCGTGGTCCAGGCCTCGGCAGTGGCGATCAGGCCGAGCTGGGTGCAACGATCCAGGCGGCGCGCCCGATGCGGGGGCAACACACGCTCAATGGGGCACTCGCAGCGGGCTCCGATCTGAACCCCGAGATCCGTGAACTTCGCTGAGTCGAGATGCTGAATGCCACTGAGGCCTGCAAAGAAGTTATCGACAGTGCAGCCAGCTGTGTTGCCCAGGGGCGAAACAGCACCGAGACCCGTAATCGCAATTGGAACAGGGGGTGACACTAAAGATCTAGTGGATCACGCCTTTGCTGGCGAGAATCTCAATCAGGCCTTGAACGGTGAGAGAAGGAGACAATTCGCCCGCATCAATTGAAACACCAAAAGCATCCTCAGCTTCAATAATGGCCTCGAGCATGCCGAGGGAATCCACGTTGAGATCGTCCACAAGCCGTGAATCTGCTTTCACCTCCTCCGTAGGAATTCCACAGGTTGTATTCAGCAGCAGACTGATCGACGTCAGAGCCTCGGCCTGACTCCATGTCTTACGAATCTCAGTGGGCTTGCCGGCGGATTTGCTAGTGGACTCGACCATCTTTGACTGGTAAGAGGTGAAATGGATCTCCCACGAAAGCTGATTTTAAATATACTTACCTATCTTACCACGCCAGCCATAGTTGGCTCATGGAGCCATGGCTGCTCGTGGGGAATTCTCAACCCAGGGTGGAGCGCACCGGTGCTTTGGTCTTCCAGGTCGTTGCACATCAGGATCTCGACAATCTGGTTGAAATCTCTGGCCACCGATAGGCCCGCCACCTTCGCCCTGGTGAAGCGGCTGTAGATCCTGACCAGCCCGGGCAATTGGAAGCCGGTGCCGAGCTGTCTTTCCAAAGCCCTGCCCAGGGCATCCAGGTCGCCGTCGCCTTTGTCCACGCCTTCGAAACACCCCACATCAACGGGGAACATTAGGGGATGCCTGGCCGCTGGCACAGGCAGGTCGATGCTGAATGGTGGCTGGCGGATCTGATCGAGAAACATCCAGTCGGCTTGCATCCCAGCGGCAACAAATCGGTACGACATCAGCCCGGCGATGTAGCGGTGGCCCGTATCCCGGGCCAGCAGGCCTGAGGCCCGCATCAGTGCCGGCAGGATCCGGAAGTCGTCCCGGTGTCGCGGGGCCACAAACACCCGACCCACCTCCAGATAGGTGAGTGCCTCCCTGGCGAAGCAGCCCCGCAAGCCGGGATAGCAATGCTCCAGGTAGGAGTGCGATGAGTCCCAATCGGCCGCTTGCCAGCGAGAGAAGCTCAGCCGCTGGGCTCCCAGCAGTTGGCCGTTGCTGGAGTTGCAGATCAGCAGATGCCAGTAATGGCCGTCCCTTCCGTCCAGATCTCGCCCAGTTGGGGCGAAGGGGGACACCTGGCGAAAGGCGGCAGCGCGGATGCGGCCGACAGGCGCTTCGATCTGCTTGAACAGCCTGGGGGGGATCAGCAGGGCCTCCAGGCCCCCCTGGTGGAACAGCAGGAAGCGCTCCCTGTCAAGTCCGCGCAATACGTCCGGATTGGTCATGGCCATCGACCATACCGGCACCAACCAGCTGCGATGTAGCCGCTGCTGCGCTTCGTCAGGCGCTGTGGCTGGCGGTGGCAGGGGCCAGGGCGATAATGGCAGCCTCCGCATGGGCTTTCCCCATGGTTCGCCTGCTTGCCGCTCTGCTGGGTGGCCTGCTGCTGCCCCTCCCCCCCCTGCTCGCCCAGACCCAACCCCCCTTCCCTCTGGCCGCCGCCCAGCCACAGCGCTACCGCCTGGGCCCCGGCGACCGCTTGCACATGTCGGTTTTCAAGGTGGAGGGCTATGCAGCCGATGTGGAGGTGCTGAGTGACGGCACCATCAACCTGCCGAGGATCGGCAGTGTGATGGTGTGGGGCCTCAGCCTCGATGCAGCCCGCCAGCGCATCACGGCGCAATACGAGAAGCTGCTGCGCAGGCCATTGGTCTACCTGGACCTGCGCGAGCCTCGCCCCGTCAGGGTCACAATCACCGGTGAGGTGCAGCGCCCTGGGCTCTACAGCCTCTCCAGCCGTGGCGGCAGCGCCCAGCTCGCCAGTGCTGGCCCAGGCAGTCAAGCCACCACGGTGAGTTCCCCGGGCTGGCCCACGCTCGTAGAGGCGATCCAACGGGCTGGGGGCCTCACCGCCCTGGGCGACCTCAACGACATTGAAATCATCCGCTCCCCCGTGGCTCCAGGGCAGCCCTCCCAACGGCAGCGGTTTGGCTTCATGACCGTTCTTCGCGAGGGTGGACTAGCCCAGAACCCCCTCATATATGACGGCGACAGCATTCAGGTGGGAAGGGCCGAGGCTCTCAGCAACGAAGACCTCCTGAAAACCGCTTCATCCACGTTTGCCCCAGACACCATCCAGGTTCAGGTTGTCGGCGAGGTTGTCAGACCAGGCTTGCAACTGATCCGGGCCAACAGCCCCCTCGCCCAGGCCATCCATTCGGCAGGGGGCCTCACCCGAAGAGCCAGTGGCACAAACCTGGAGCTGATTCGCATGGAAGCTGACGGCAAGCACCGGGTGCAGCAGCTGCGCTTTGAACCCGGCGCCACGCTCAGCTCCACCAACAACCCTCCCCTGCGTCAGGGCGACGTGGTGGTGGTGGATCGGCATGGGTGGGCCAAGGTATCCGATGGAGTCCGAGACACGCTTGAGCCCGTTGGCCCGATTATCAACGCGGCTTCGATCTTCCGCTTGTTCGGGATCTGAGCGTGGATTTGCCGTGATCAACCCCGCACCTCAAGCCAATGACCACGATCACGAGCCGTTATGACGGTGGCCTCCGCTGTTGCTCCAGCCATGGCCCTTCCGGCAGCCAGCTCGACACCGACGCTCCCGTCGACAACCAGGGCAAGGGGGAGCGGTTTTCGCCCACCGATTTGGTGGCCACGGCCCTGAGCACCTGCATCTTGACGATCATGGGAATCGTCGCCGAGCGCCATGGCTGGGCTCTGGAGGGAGCCACCGCCCGGGTGGAGAAGACGATGGGCGCCGAGGCCCCCCGGCGGATTGCCCTGTTGGAGGTGTGGATCAGCTTGCCGGCCGGCCTGGGCGAGCAGCAGCGGGCCGTGCTGCAACGGGCCGGCGCCGGCTGTCCGGTCAAGTTGAGCCTGGAGGGGGCTGTGCCGATTCAGCTGCACTGGGGCTGAGCGTTCCGTTCAGATTCCCAGCCGCTGCCAGATCACCCCCAGATGGGCTTGGTGCAGCTCGGTGGAGAAACAATCCGCCAGGGCCGCCGGGCTGAGCCGCGCCGTCACCTCGGCGTCGGCCGCCAGGTTGGCGCGGAAATCACCCCCGGCTGTGTTCCAAGCGCTGTGGGCGTGGCGCTGCACGATCCGGTAGGCGTCTTCGCGGTTCATGCCGCCCTCCACCAGGGCCAGCAGCACCCGCTGGCTGAACACCACGCCGCCGTAGACGTTCATGTTGCGGGCCATGTTGTCGGGATACACCCCCAGGCCCTTCACCACGTCGGTCATCTCCCGCAGCATGAAGTGCAGGGTGGCCGAGCAGTCCGGCAGCATCATTCGCTCCACCGAGCTGTGGCTGATGTCGCGCTCGTGCCAGAGGGCGCAATTTTCCAGCGCCGCCACCACGTAGCTGCGCAGCACCCGGGCCAGGCCACTGATCCGCTCGCTGCGGATCGGGTTGCGCTTGTGGGGCATGGCCGAGCTCCCCTTCTGCCCCTTGGCGAAGTTTTCCTCCACCTCCAGCACATCGGTGCGCTGCAGGTTGCGGATCTCGGTGGAGAAGCGCTCCAGCGCGGCCCCCACCAGGGCCAGCGTCTGCACGTATTCGGCGTGGCGATCGCGGGAGATCACCTGGGTGCTGGCCGCATCCGGCACCAGGCCGAGCCGCTCGCAGGCGATGGCCTCCACCTGGGGATCGGTGTTGGCGTAGGTGCCCATGGCGCCGCTGATCTGGCCCACGCTCACCACCCGCTCGAGGCGCTCCAGGCGCTCCTGGTTGCGCCCCACCTCCGCCAGCCAGCCGGCCAGCTTGAAGCCGAAGCTGATCGGCTCGCCGTGGATGGCGTGGGAGCGGCCGATCATCACCGTGCCCTTGTGGGCGCGGGCTAGGGCCCTGAGGGCATCGGCCAGGGCATCGAGCTCGGTGCGCAGCAGCTGCACCGAGGCCTTCAGCTGCAGGGCCAGGCCGGTGTCGAGCACATCGGAGCTGGTCATGCCGACGTGGATGTGGCGCCCGGCATCGCCCACGTGCTCGTTGACGTTGGTGAGGAAGGCGATCACGTCGTGGCGCACCTCCGCTTCGATCTCGAGGATGCGCTCCACCGAGAAGGCGGCCTTCGCCTTGATCGTGGCCACCGCCTCGGCCGGCACCCGGCCGAGCGCGCAGTTGGCTTCGGTGGCGGCGATCTCCACATCGAGCCAGCTCTGGAACTTGGCTTCTTCGCTCCAGAGGTTGCCCATTTCGGGCAGGGTGTAACGCTCGATCAAGGCCGCGAAGGCTCACATTGAGCCAATCTATTGGGGCGCCCGCTGGAGCTTGCTCAGGCCACGCTGGTGAGCCGCTGGTGTTCCACTTCCCACTGCACCTGCTGGCCCCAGGCCTGCTGACGCACCCAGCAGCGGCCACCACGGCATTGGAGCAGCTGGAAGGGGGGGAGGTCGGGGGGTTGGTTCCGCAATTTCACAAAGCTGCCCGGATAGAGCAGCTCGAGCACGTTGGGGGCCTTGCTGCCCGGGCGGATTGGGGTGGCCATGGCTGCCGCCGTGAACTTGAGCGCCATCTTGCGCTTGGTTTGGCTGGTGGGCCCCTGATGCTTGGAATCTGTTCCGTTTGCATTGTGGTTTGATCACAAAAGCGCAGGTGCCATGGGCCGCAGACAACGCCTGGATCAGGAGCTCGTGGCCCGCGGCCTGGCCGCCAGCCGCCAGCAGGCCCAGCAGCTGATCCGGGCCGGGCGGGTGCGCCTGGGCGATCGGGTGCTCGACAAGCCAGGCACGGAGGTGTTGCCGGAGGCGCAGCTGCTGGTGCAGCAACTGCCTCGCTTTGTCTCCCGGGGTGGCGAGAAGCTGCTCAAGGCCGTTGAAACCTTCCCGCTGCAGCTGGGGGGCCGGGTTTGCCTCGATGGCGGCATCTCCACCGGCGGCTTCAGCGATTGCCTGCTGCAGCAGGGCGCCGCCCGCGTTTATGGCATCGATGTGGGCTATGGCCAAACCGCCTGGAGCCTGCGCTGCGATCCGCGCTTGGTGCTGCGGGAGCGCACCAACCTGCGCCACCTCGCCCCCGCCGATCTCTATGGACCCGAAGACCCCTGGCCCGACCTGGCGGTGGCGGATGTGTCGTTCATTTCCCTGGCCCTGGTGCTGCCCGCCCTGGTGGGCTTACTCCAGCCCGCGGCAGGGTGGGACCTGGTGCTGCTGGTCAAGCCCCAGTTTGAGGTGGGCAAGGGCCGGGTCGGCAAGGGGGGGGTGGTGCGCGATCCGGTTGCCCATGGCGACGCCATCTCCGGGGTGATCGCGGCGGCCGAGGGGTTGCACCTCGCCGCCTGCGGCCTGGTGGCCTCACCACTGACCGGTCCAGCCGGCAACCATGAATACCTTCTATGGCTGCGACGACCTGCCCCTGGTCACCAGGCTGGGGAGCACCCGTCGGACGGGACGAGGGCCATCCCGAGCGCCCTAACGCCAGCCCAGATCAAGGCCCTGGTGGCCAGCACGCTGCCCGCCTAGATGGCGCCGCTGTCACGGTCGCCGGTGCGGATGCGAATCACCGCATCAATGGCGCTGACAAAGATCTTGCCGTCACCGATTTCGCCGGTGCGGGCAGCGTCCTGAACCGCGGCAACCACCGTATCCACCTTGTCGTCATCGACGACGATCTCCAGCTTGAGCTTCTGTAGAAACTCAACGGTGAATTCCGAGCCGCGGTAGCGCTCCACCTGGCCCTTCTGACGGCCAAAGCCCCGCACCTCACTCACGGTCATGCCCACAATGCCGGCATTCACCAGTGCGATCTTGACGTCCTCAAGCTTGAAGGGACGAATGATGGCCTCGACTTTTTTCATGGAAGCAGCTGATGCTGAAGTGGAAGTCTCTGGGCCCCCGGCCATGGGCAGGGGGTAGGGCTATTAGGCCCGAGCCCAGGCTCGATCGTAGTAGCTGTGGCTACCAGCGGGCACAACCGGCTAGGTCATGGAGCCCCTTTCTAGGATGGACCTTTGCATGTCTTCCAGTCCAGCCGCCGCTTCGGTCACCACCCATACCCCCACCTACGGCGAGCGGGCCATCGCCGAGGCGGAACTGATCTGCTTTGACAATCCCCGGCCGGGCCGGCCCTACGAAATTTCGATTGAGTTGCCGGAATTCACCTGCAAATGCCCCTTTTCCGGCTATCCGGATTTTGCGGTGCTGCGGCTGATCTACCAGCCGGGCCCGCGGGTGGTAGAGCTGAAGGCGATCAAGCTCTACGTGAACAGCTACCGGGATCGCTCCATCTCCCATGAGGAGGTGGCCAACCGCATCCTGGATGATCTGGTGGCGGCTACCGATCCCCAGTGGATGCAGCTGGTGGCCGATTTCCACCCCCGCGGCAACGTGCACACCGTCGTGCGGGTGAGCCACGGCACCAGGCTGGCCTGTTAAAGCTGGCTGAGCAGCTGGGGCAATTCGGCGGCGAAGCCGGTGAGATTGCGGTTGCAAAGCCCCGCCACATGGAGCAGGCGCCGGCCGGGGCCGTCTTCGGCGATGGCCCAGAGCTGGCGGGTGGCCAACAGGCTCAATCCTCCGCCGGTCAGGGCGATGGCAAAGCCTGCGTAGACCAGCGGCACGCCCGGATCGCGCTTCAGCAGGATCCCACTGGCCGGCAGCACGCTCGCCACCCGGATCGGTAGTCCCTTCACGTCAGCCGCCTCGCCGCCAGGGGTGATCTGGGCCACGGCACTGCCGTCGGCGCCGTACACCTGCACGGGCCCCTGTTCACTGCCCAGGCTGAGCAAGACCGGCTCACTGCCATCGGGACGGGTCGGCAGCACCAGTCCCCACACCTGCTCGCCCAACTGGGGAAAGCTCTGCAGCGGCAACTGCAGCAGCGGACTTTTGCCCAACTGCACCGTGATCGCCGCCAGGGCCCAGTCGGCTTGGTAAAGGGTGACGCCCTGGAAGCGCAGGGGGTGGTTGACACTGATCTCCGCCTGTTTCAACAGGCCGCCGGCACGGCCATCCCCCTCGAGGATGCGCAGCTGGGAGGTGAATTGCTCTGGTCGGCCGGCGGGATCGCGCTGGATGGAGAAGCCGTCGAGGGCCAGGGTGAGCGTGCTGCTGCCGCGGCTGTCCATCAGCTCCAGGCTGCGGCCGGGGGCCAGGAATTGCTCGGCCCGCTGGCCCGCTACGGCGCCCCAGGCGGCTCCCAGCATCAGCACCACCATGCCAGCGTGCACCAGCAGGGGACCAACCCGGCCAAGCAGACCCTTGCGTGCTGCCAGCCGATCCCCATGGCGCTGGATCTGCCAGCCGTTGCCCTGCAGGAGCTGGGCCAATTTTTCAAGGCTTGCTTCGGGCTGGTCGGTGGGGATGCTTTCGGCCAGGCTCAGCTTGCTGAGCTGGCGCGGCGTGCGGTAGTCGATCCAGCGCAGCGAGGCCCGCAGGGCGGGCCATTGGCGCCGCCAGCTGCACAGCAGCAAGGACAGGGCCAGCCAGGCCAACAGGCCCAAAAACCAGCCGCTGGAATACACATGGTCGAGCTGCAGGCCCATCACCGCGTCCCCGCCCAGCAGGCCGAGCCAGGGCTGGGGGTCGTAGAGCCGCTGGTAGAACTCCGCCGTTTCCCGCTGGGGGATCGCCGTGCCCACCCCGCTGGCGATCGCAATCACCAACAGCAGCGCAATCGCCAGGCGCAGATCGGAGATCCAGGCCACCAGACGGGGCAGGGCATTCATGGCCAATTCGCCACCAGGGTGAGGGCTCCGGTGGTGACCAGGATCACCCCGCTGATCGGCGGCACCCACTGGCCCACCCGCCGCAGGCTCAGCAGCCCCGGCAGGCTGGCCGCGGCGGTGCCGGCCAGCAGCAGGGGCACCACCTGGCCCGCTCCAAAGCTGCTCAGCAACACCATCCCGACCAACGGTTTGCCGTTTTGGGCCATCCAGGCCAGCAACACCGCCAGCACGGGTGTGGTGCAGGGTGTGGCGGCCAGGCCGAAGGCCAGGCCCGCGGCCAGCGGGGCCAGCGGCGCGGGCACCTTGCTGCGCCACAACTCGGGATCGGGCCCCGCCGGCAGGCGCAGCTTGAGCAGGCCCAGCAGGTTCAGACCCATCAGCAGGGCCAGCAGGGCCACCACAACCGGCACGAGCCCGGGGATTTGACCGTAGATGCGGCCCAGGAAGCCGCTCACCAGGCCCAGCAGCACCAGGGCTGCCACGATGCCAGCCGCAAAGCTGAGGCTGCGCGCCCAGGGGGCCTGACGAGGCCGGTCCTCGGATGCGCTAGGGCTGCTGAAGCCGGCCAGATAGGCCAGGGTCACCGGCAGCAGGGAGAGGGAACAGGGGCCCAGGCTGGTGAGCAGGCCGCCGGCAAACACCACCGCCAAGGTGCTCGGGGTGGGGCTGGCTAGGGAGTGCTGCAGCAGGGCTTCGCTGCTGCAGGCCCAGTCGGCCAGTTGGGGCCCAAGGCTGATCATTGGCCCAGCCTATCGGGCGGGTGCAGGGCGGCGGCGGCGGCGGGGGGTGGGGGCCAGGCCCCCGGCTTCCAGGGAGCAGCGGATCAGCAGGCCACACACCAGCAGGCTGGCCATCAAGGAATTGCCGCCGTAGCTGATCAAGGGCAGGGGCAGGCCGGTGGTGGGCATGGCGCCACTGGCCACGGCGATGTTGAGGATGGATTGGCCCAGCAGCAGGGTGGTGCAGCCGATCGCAATCAGCCGCTGCTGGTTGCTGCGGCAGCTCAGGGCAACCCGCAGCCCCACAAAGCCAAACAGCATCAGGAACAGCAGCAACACCACCGAACCCACGAAGCCAAATTCCTCGGCAAACACCGCGAAGATGAAGTCGGTGCTCTGAATCGGCAGGTATTGCAGCTTCTGGGTGGACAGGCCAAAGCCCTCGCCCAGCACCCCCCCCGAGCCGATCGCCAACAGGCTCTGCACCAGCTGGTAGCCATCCCCCTGGGCGTCACCCCAGGGATTGAGGAAGGACACCACCCGGAGGCGTTGGTATTCGTTGAGCATGATGCTGCCAATGCCCAGCAGGCCGCCGGCCCCCGCCGCGCCCAGCAGCAGGGGCAGGGACAGGCCCCCGGCCATGGCCATCAGCCAGAGCAACAAACCGGAAAGGGCCGCTGTGCTGAGGTTGGGCTGCTTGAGGATCAGCAGGATCAGGGCCCCAAACACCCCCAGCCAGAGCAGTTTCTGGTCGATGCCGATGCGTTTCCAGTGGGCAAACAGGGCGGCCCCCTGCAGCACCAAAAAGGGCTTCACCAATTCGGAGGGTTGCAGCTGGACCGGCCCGATCACCAGCCAGCGGCTGGCGCCGTTGACGGTGCTGCCGATCACCAGGGTGGCGGCGATCAACAGGATGCCGCCCCAGAGGCCCAGGGGGGCCAGATGCAACCACCGGCGCAGGCTGGTGCTCAGGCCCAGCCAGAGCAGCCCCCAGCTGGCCACCATCCAGATCAGCTGTCGCTTGAGATAGAAGGCGCCATCGCCCATTTCCCGCTCCGCGACCCACCAGCTGGCCGAGGTGAGCACCAGCAGGCCGATTCCACACCACAGCCCCACCATCGCGAGCAGCAAC
This sequence comes from Cyanobium sp., assembly GCA_965662115.1. GTDB lineage: Bacteria > Cyanobacteriota > Cyanobacteriia > PCC-6307 > Cyanobiaceae > Cyanobium_A. The sequence goes on along the minus strand of CBFIGH010000039.1, from coordinate 18,314 downwards.
CGCGCTTCAGCCGGCCATTGCTCCCAAGGCAAGGGCCAGAACCCCCAGGCTTTTTTGGCCCGGGCGGGCGGTTCGCTGCTGCGGCGGCGGGTTGCGGTTCGAGCCAATGGGGTGCGGTGGGGATGGCCTGGGAAAACACCATCTCGAGGCCCCATTCAGCCGTGTTGCAGGGGGGGTTGTCGAGCCTCCAGTCGGGAATGGTTAACCAACCAGGCCCAACAAAAAAGCCCGGCCTGGGCCGAGCTGGGGAGATCAAAGTCGAACGCTGCTCTGGGCAGGCCGCTCAGTTGCCGACGTTCTGTTGGCGACGTCCCGTGGCCAACTCCACCTTGAGGATCTTGCCGCCCTGTTTCATGATCCGCTGCTGTTCAGCGAACCAGCTGTCATAGGGCACCCACTTGGTGAAGTAGGTGTTTTGCAACTCACGCTGGGTGCGGCTTTTCTCCGGGCAAGGGATGCAAGCCGTGATCTTGAAAAGACGCATGGAGATGATCCTCGGGGTGTGCCGATGGCAGGGATCAGTTGCCCAGGCCGGAGCAGATGTAATCGAAATAGACGGCCATTTCGCGGCCAGCATCGGGACCCACCAGGGAAGCGGTGGTTTCCTTCATGGCTTGGATCGACTGGACGGTGGCACCGATGGGCACGCCCAGGGAGTTGTAGGTCTCCTTGAGGCCGTTCAGAACCCGCTCGTCGAGAATCGACGTATCACCGGCCAACATCGCGTAGGTGGCGTAGCGGAGGTAATAGTCGAGGTCGCGGATGCAGGCGGCATAGCGACGGGTGGTGTACATGTTGCCGCCTGGACGGGTGATGTCCGAATACAGCAGCGACTTGGCCACGGCTTCTTTGATGATGGCCGCGCCGTTGGCGCTGATCGTGGCAGCGGCACGGACGCGCAGCTCACCACTGGCGAAGTACTGCTCCAGGCGGCCCATGGCCGAACCGTCAAGGTACAGGCCCTGAACGTCGGCCTGGTTGATGACGTTGGTGATCGCGTCTTGCATGAATCCGGCTTTGGTGGCGGGGAATTGAGAAAGAACGTCGCCTCAGGAGAGGGCGCCGATGACGTAGTCGAAGTAGAAACCGGCTTCCTCAGCATCAGAGCCGGTGAGCAGGCCCATGGCGGCGTTCTTCATTTCCCGCACGGACTCAGCCATGGCGTCCAGGGGAGTGCCGAGCGAGCGGTACATCTCCTTGGCGCCAATGATGCCGATCTCTTCGATGGGCGTCACATCGCCGGCGATGATCCCGTAGGTCACCAGACGGAGGTAGTAATCCATGTCGCGCAGGCACGAAGCTGTCATCTCTTCGCCGTAGGCGTTGCCGCCAGGGGAGATGACGTCGGGGCGACGCTGGAACAGGGCTCCGCCAGCGGTTTTGACGATGCGCTCGCGGCTCTCGCTGAGAACCTGAGCCACGCGAAGACGACGTTGACCAGCGCCCACGAAGGACTTGATCTGGTCGAGTTCGCCAGGGCTGAGGTAGCGGGCTTCGGCGTCCGCGTTGATGATCGAGTTGGAGACGATGCTCATGCAGTTCTGCCTCGAAACAAGCGGCCGCCGTGAAGGAGGCCGATATCCGGTGGGTAAGGGAAGGACCGACTCGCGTCGATCGCAGGGTCATTCTGCGGCAAGGGTGCGCGCCGCCCCGGCGAGTGGTAACAGTTCTTCACGGCCTTGCCATTGGGGAAAACCCTTGGGCTGCAATGGCTTTGGCAGATCTTGTGAATAACTTTGGGGCGCAACAATGATTCATCCTTTGGCCCCGCAAATGGGCTGTCTGGATTCATGCAGAAACCTGGCATTTGCGGCCACTGTTAGTGCCGCAAATGCCAGGGCGTGGCGCTGGTTGGTCCCTGGGTTCAGACCGCCGGCTTCGGGTTAGGGGTGAGTCCCCCATTGCCGCCATAGAGCTCGGCTGTGCGATTGACGGTGCCGAGGGGAATGCCATCGGCGCTGGCCAGTCCCCGCAGGTAGGGCACGGTGTCCTGGCCGAAGGATTCGGCGTATTCCTGGCTGTTCAGCAGGGCGTCAAGGGCCGATTGCTGGCCTCGGCTGGCCCGGCTGGCGAGGAACCGACTCACCTCCTGGGGCTGGGCGGCGCGGCCCAACAGGGCGAGGTAGGCCGCCGAGGCTGCCCGCAGCGGCGCCATGCGGTTGAGGCGTTGTTGGAAGAGGTCGCTCGCGGCGATCTGGGTCACCAGCTCGGCCACGGTGAGCTGCTGGTTGCGGAACTGGGATTCCGCATCGCCGAGACGCTCTGCCGCGAATGGAACGCGGTTGAGCAGCTGCTTGTAGACGCTCTCCAGGGCTTCCTGCACCTGGCTTTCGCTGCTGGTGCGGCCGAGCTGAACCGGACGGCTCACGCTCTGGCGGCGGTTGAATCCCTGGGGGAGGCCCGGCCTGATCGCCTTGGCCATGGCCGCACCCGGTTGGCTGGCGAGCACTCCGGTTTGGCCGCTGCTGACGGAGGCTTTCCAGCCGCCGCTGATCAGCGCGCGCGTGGTTGGGTTCGAGGGGGCCGCACCGATGGGAGCAGTCCAGAAACCCGTGCTGGTCGTTGGGGTTTGGGTCCAGCGACGGCTGGGATTGGGTGGCTGGCGGATGCTGCCAGGCCCCAGGTCGGCGGCCGGTTTCGGGGTGGCGGTGGCATCGCCACCGGCGACCTGGGCTGTCCACCCGCCCACCACAACCTGGCGGCGGCCGGGCAGGTTGCGGGCCATCAGATCGCTGGTGGTGCGCAGAACCTGGGGCGTGGCCGCGTTGGGACGCTTGGCTGGGCTGAGGTCGACGTAGGCCGAGGCGTTGAAGGGCCTATTCAGGCCTGGCACCTTGCGGGCATTGCGGTCGCCGGGGGTGATGAACCGCTCGTAGGGCACGGTGTCTTCGCCGAAGCAGTCGTTGTATTCCTGGCTGTTCAGCATGTTGTCGATCACGCCGTAGAAGCCGGCGCGGGCCGCGGTGTCGAAGTAGGCGTCGATCTCCCAGCGGCCAAAGCTGGGGCGACCCAGGATGCGGCGGTGCATCACTTCGATCGCCTTGGTGATGTAGAGGCCGCTCCAGTAGCGGCGGCGGAACGCCTTCGAGCGGGCCACCTGCCGCACGAATTCGCGCAGGCTGATGTCGCCGTTTTCGAGCTTGATCTCCTCGACTTTGTTCCGTTCACCGGCGTAGCCAGCCGTGCCCAGAATCTGGATGTACACCGCGTTGATCACGGCCTGGGTGCTGGCCTCCGTGCCCCGCACACTGGGCTGGCCGCCGCGCCGCGGCACCGAGCTGCCACCGGTGGCGATCTGCTGGAGGCGCACCACCTTGGGGCCGACCCGGCGTGGGCTGGCCTGGCGGAATTGGACGCTGTCCATCTGGCCCGGCTGGCAGAGCCCATTGCCAATCAGTATCCGACGGCTGTCGTAGCCATAGGGAGCGGGCCTGGTGGCCACCGAAGCGGTGCCCGAAGGGAAGATGGCGCCGTAATTGAGGGCCAGGGGGTCGTTGCCGCCGCCGTAGGGATGTTGGTCGGCGAAGGGTTGGCGGTAGGAGGCGTAGAGGGTGACGTACTGGGGTGCCCCTTCAAACGGGGCACTGAAGCGGAACAGCTTGCGGTTGGATCCCCAGCCGGCGCTCTCCTGGGCCTCCTCGCCCAGATCCCTGAGATAGGGCACGGTTTCCTCACCGAACACCCGGGCGTACTCCTGGGTGTTGATCAGGGAATCGACCAGGCCGTTGAGGCCCTGGGCGCTGACGATGTCGAAATAACGGGTGAACTCCTCCCGGGTGCTGATGCCCCTGCCCAGGAAGTGACGAAAGGCCAGCTCGACGGCGCGGCTGTTGGAGAAGCGTCCGAAAAATTGCTGGCGGTATTCCTTGCTGTGGCCGAGGGAGCGGATGAACTCCCGCATGGAGAGTTGGCCCTGCCGCACCTGGGTGGCCTCCACCGGGCAGGGCATCTGGCTGTAGGCCTTGGCGATGTCGCGCTCAAAAACCTGCCGGTAGGCCGCGCGGATCACCTCCGCTTTCTGGGCCCCGCTGAGCCGCGGCCGCATCAGGAAGCGTTGCTTGCCATCGGCCGCCAGGGCGTAGGTGGCTGGGAGCTGCAGGCCCTGGTTTTCAGCGCTGCCGAGGCGCTGACGGGTGGAGGGGGTGGGCACCTCCAGCTCGGCGATCAGCACGTTGAAGTACTGGATCACCAGTTGGCGGGCCTGGGGGTTGTCCTTGCAGAGGCCGGCGGCGGCGGCGCGCATCTCCTGCAGGGCCACATTGGTGGCGGCCAGGGAGCAGGCGTTTTCGAGCACGTCGCGCAGGCCCCTGGTGTTGACGGCCAGGATGCTGGGGTCACCGGCCACCAGGGCATAGCCCACGTAGCGCAGAAACCAGGCCATGTCGCGCAGGGATTTGCGCATCCGGTCGGTGCCGTAGCGCCCAACGGCGATCGGGCTGAACCCCGTGGGCAGCACCACGCGTACGTCCGCATCGCCGCCGGCGCCCTCCAGCAGCCGGGTGATCAGGTTGCCGCTCGAGCTGCCAGTGCCCTGGGCGAAGGTCTGCACCGAGCGCTGAAAGGCCGCTTGGTCGGCGGCCAAGGGGGTGGCGTCGGGGGCGCTGCTGCTGGTGGTGCTCAGCGGCGCATCGAGATAGGAGAGCGGTGTGCCGCCGGAGAAGATCCGGTTGGCGGCTTTGGCCACAATGAAGTCGGCGTTCTCAGAGATCCGGCGCGCGGCCTCCAGCCGCTGCTGGCCGCTCTGGAAAAACGCCACCAGGGTCTCGAGCTCGCCGCCGTCGGGGAAGCGATCCTGTTGCTCGGCCTGACGGACGCTGGAGAGCGGCAGGGTGTCGTAGCGCTGGGGGGCAACCCTGGCACTGCCGCTGCTGGCGGTCACGGTCATTGACAGGAGCGAACCGGGCTGGGCCACGTTACGGCTGGCCCCTGGGACCCCAGCCTGGCCTTGAACAAATGTTTGCAGCCGGCCAGGGGAACCGTCCGTGAAAAGCTCGGCCTGTAGCCGCCTCTGCAGCCGTGCCCGCCAGTGATGCCGCCACGCCGGTGGTGAGCGCCTTCTACGACCGCTTTCCCTATCCAGGCGATCCCCTCCAGGATGGTCCGCCGCCTGGGTACAACTGGCGCTGGTGCGTGGACAGCGCCTGGGCCGCCGCCACCGGATCCCTGCCGCCCCGTCCCGCCAGCGGTCAGCGCCGTTGGCGAATCCTCGATGCCGGCTGTGGCACGGGCGTCAGCACCGACTACCTCTGCCATCTCAACCCGGGCTCGACGGTGCTGGCGGTGGATATCAGCGCCGGTGCCCTCGAGGTGGCCCGGCAGCGGACCCGCCGCTCCGGCGCGGCCCAGCAGGTTGCCGGGTTACGGATCGAGCAGCGCAGCCTGCTCGACCTGGCCGGCGAGGGCCCCTTTGACTACATCAACTCGGTGGGGGTGCTGCACCACTTGCGCGAGCCGGAAGCGGGCTTGCGGGCCCTGGCTGGGTTGCTGCGGCCCGGTGGGCTGCTGCATTTGTTTCTTTACGCCGATGGGGGGCGCTGGGAAATTCACCGCACCCAGCGGGCCCTGGCCCTGCTGAAGGTGGGCACGGGCGAGGAGGGTTTGGGGCTGGGTCGACAACTGCTGGCTGAGCTGCCGCAAACCAACAGGCTGCGCCGTCACCACGAGCAGCGCTGGGCCCTGGATACGACCGCGGCAGCCAATTTTGCCGACATGTATCTCCATCCCCAGGAGACGAGCTACAACCTCGAGCGGCTGATGGCGTTCGTGGGCTCAGCGGGCCTCAACTTTGCCGGTTTCTCCAACCCGGAGGTGTGGTCACCGGCCCGCTTGCTCCGGGGTGAGCTGCTGGATCGGGCCCTGGGCCTGAGCCCCCGCCAGCAGTGGAGCCTGGTGGAGGAGCTGGATCCGGACATCAGCCACTTTGAGTTTTTTCTCAGCCATGGCCCGATCTCACGCCCGGACTGGCGTGCCGATCCGGTCCTGCTGGGCGCCCGGGGGGAGGTGAACCGTTGCCTGTGGGGCTGGCCCTCCGCCAGCCTGATGGGTCCCGATCTGATGCCTCTGAGCCTGAGCCAGGAGGGTTTTGCGCTGATGGGGGCGATCGAACAGGCCCCCAACCTGTCGATCGGGGCATTGCCCCTGGATTGGCCGCCCGCCCGCCGCGCGGGCGTGGCCCGAGAGCTGATCGAGCAGCGGGTGTTGCTGCCTGTGTTGTGAAGCGCACGTGATAGATTCCGCGCGCCTTTCAGGGGGTTAAACGCATGTCGATTTCCCTCCCTAGCCCGGTGGTTGTCCCCGGCGTTGGCGATCGTGCTCCGGCCGATTCCAGCAACGGCTCTGATTCCCAGACTGGGTCCGTCCATCCAGGAACCTCCGATCCCGGAACATCCGATCCCGGACCGACCAACAACGGACCTACCAACAACGGAATGGACGGCTATGTCCGGCTCCAGCGCCGGCTGTTGCTCGCCACCCTGCTGCTCTCCGCAGTTGTCGTGGCTGTCACGGCCATCGCCGGTTCCCTAGCGACGGCCTTCAGCCTGTTGGTGGGAGCCATGGCGGGCTTGCTCTACCTGTGGCTGCTCAGCCGCAGCGTCACCCGGCTTGGAGACAACTCCCGCCGGCTGAGCAGGGCCCAATTGCTGGTGCCTGTGGCCCTGGTGCTGCTTTCATCCAGGCTGCCCCAACTGTCAATCCTGCCGGCCCTTTTGGGCTTTTTGCTCTACAAACCGGCTGTGATTCTCCAGGCTGTCTTCGACACCTGAGCGTCCCACCGTTCCGTCGCTTCGGCGATACCGAACTTCCCCCTCGCTGGCTCCGATGCCTCTCACCCTTCCCCTTGCCGAACTGGAGGTTGGTCAACACCTCTACTGGCAGCTCGGCAACCTCAAGATCCACGGCCAGGTCTTCCTGAGTTCCTGGGTGGTGATTGGAGCTCTGCTCGCTCTCGTCGTGGTGGGCACCCGCAAGCTCGAGCGGGATCCCCGCGGCACCCAGAACCTGCTCGAATTCGTGTGGGACTACATCCGCGACCTATCCAGGGAACAGATTGGCGAGAAGGCCTATCGCGATTGGATGCCCTTCATTGGCACCCTGTTTCTGTTCATCTTTGTGAGCAACTGGGGCGGAGCCCTGGTGCCCTGGAAACTGATCCACCTGCCCAGCGGTGAGCTCGGTGCTCCCACCGCTGACATCAACACCACCATCGCTTTGGCGCTGCTGGTGTCACTGGCCTACTTCTATGCAGGTTTAAGCCGCAAGGGTCTGCGCTATTTCGAGTATTACGTGGAGCCGACGCCGATCATGCTCCCGTTCAAGATCGTCGAAGATTTCACCAAGCCCCTGTCCCTCTCCTTTCGTCTTTTCGGCAACATCCTGGCGGACGAATTGGTAGTGGCAGTGTTGGCATTTCTGGTGCCCCTGCTCGTGCCCTTGCCGGCCATGTTCTTGGGACTTTTCACCAGTGCCATCCAGGCTTTGATCTTCGCCACCCTTGCCGCCTACTACATCGGTGAGGCGGTGCACGAGGAGCACCACTAGGCGCTCTGCTAAATCTGCCCCGCGCAGGTCCGGCCGCACCCCGGGCCCATCCCCCTTGGGGATGTCCCAAGCGCCGGGTTTGAACCCAGGTCCACTACGCGCCATAACCGCGACCCCCATCCCCCACTCCACCATGGATTCCATTACCTCCGCTGCGTCTGTTCTGGCCGCTGGCCTGGCTGTCGGCCTCGGTGCCATCGGTCCCGGCATCGGTCAGGGCACCGCAGCTGGCGGCGCCGTTGAAGGCATTGCACGTCAACCCGAAGCTGAAGGCAAGATCCGCGGCACCCTGCTGCTGTCCCTGGCTTTCATGGAAGCTCTCACCATCTACGGCCTTGTGGTCGCCCTGGTGCTGCTGTTTGCCAACCCCTTCGCCGGTTGATTGTGGTGTGAGTGGATGGATGGCAGGGTGTTGAGCCCCTGCCATCCCCAACTCACGCCCGCCCCACCACCCCTGATCGTTCCAGCGCCCTCGCCCCAATGACCAGCTGGCTTCTGCTCGCCGAAGCAGGTGTTCCGGAGGGAGGTCTATTCGACCTCGATGCCACCCTGCCGCTCATGGCGGTCCAGGTGGTGCTCCTCACCCTCATTCTCAATTCGCTCTTCTTCCGTCCCGTTGGTCGGGCGGTGGAGGATCGCGAGAGCTACATCTCCACGAGCCGTGCCGAGGCCAAGCAGAAGCTGGCCCAGGTTGAGCGCCTGGAATCCGACCTCCGAGACCAGCTCAAGGACGCGCGTCAGCAGTCCCAGAAGCTGATTCTTGAGGCGGAGCAGGAGATGGATCGTCTCTACCGCGAGGCCCTGGCGGTGGCGACGGCCGAGGCCAATGCCTCCCGGGAGCAGGCCCGCCGCGAGATCGACACCCAACGCGACCAGGCCATGGCCCAGCTCCATAAGGATGCCGACAAGCTCGGTGATCTGATCGTGACCCGCTTGCTGGCCACCCCATGACCCACCTGATGTCCCCCCTGCTTGCCAGCCACGCTGGTTTTGGTCTCAATCTCAATGTTTTTGAGACCAACATCATCAATCTGGCGATTGTGATCTTTGGGCTCTGGAAGTTTCTGCCGGGATTCCTCGGCAGCATCCTGGAGCGCCGCCGCAACGCGATCCTGAGCGATCTCCAGGACGCTGAACAGCGATTGGCCTCCTCGACCACCGCCCTGGCCGAGGCCCAGCAAGGTCTCGCTGCAGCCCAGCAGAAGGCTGACCAAATCCGTGCCGATGGCCAGGCCCGGGCCCAGGCCCTGCGCCTGGAGAGCGAAAACCGCACCATTCAGGAGATGGCCCGGCTCAAACAGGGCGCCATGGCCGACCTGAGTGCCGAAGCGGCCCGCGTCACCGACCAGCTGCGTCGCGAAGCGGCCAACCGGGCCATTGCCCAGGCCCTGGCTGCCCTGCCCGGCAAACTCGATGGCGATGCCCAGGTGCGGCTGATTGATCAGTCCATCCAGACCCTCGGGAAAGCCTGATGCCGCTCCTCAATTCCGTTGCCACCCCCTACGCCGAGGCCTTGATTCAGGTGGCTGAGGCCCGCAAGGAAACAGACACCGTGGCCGAACAGGCCAAGGCGGTGCTGGCGGTGCTCCACTCCAGCCCCGAACTCCAGGCTGCCCTGGCTTCGCCCTTGCTGGAGCCCGAGGCCAAGAAGGCGGCCCTGGCCAAAATCTTCAACGACCAGGTCACCCCGAGCGTTCAGAACCTGCTCAAGTTGCTGGCCGACCGCCAACGGCTTCCCATGCTGGATGCGGTCATGGTTCGTTTCCTGGAGCTCTACCGCGAGCTGCGCCACATCACCCTGGCCAAGGTCACCTCGGCCACACCGCTCTCCGACGAGCAGCAGGCCGAACTGAATCAGAAAGTGCAGGCGATTTCCGGTGCCAAGGCGGTGGAATTCGACCTTGTCGTTGATCCCAGCCTGATTGGTGGCTTCATCGTCAGCATGGGCTCCCAGGTGATCGATGCCAGCCTTTCTGGTCAGGTGCGTCGCCTCGGACTGGCGCTCGCCCAGGTGGGCTAGCCCCAACCCCCTCCCTCCTTCCACTTCACAGTCCTCCCTTCCATCAGCTCCCCTTGTGGGGACTTCCTCCCATGGTTTCCATCCGCCCCGACGAGATCAGCGCCATCCTCAAGCAGCAGATTGAGGACTACGACAAGTCGGTTTCGGTCAGCAACGTCGGCACGGTGCTGCAGATCGGCGATGGAATCGCCCGGGTCTACGGCCTGCAGCAGGTGATGGCCGGTGAGTTGGTGCAGTTTGAAGACGGCACCGAAGGCATCGCCCTCAACCTGGAAGACGACAACGTCGGCGTGGTGTTGATGGGTGAGGGTCGCGGCATTCAGGAGGGCAGCACGGTCAGGGCCACCGGCAAGATCGCTGCCGTCCCCGTTGGCGACGCGATGCTGGGCCGGGTGGTCAACTCCCTGGGCCAGCCCATTGATGGCAAGGGTGACATCGCCACCAGCGAAACCCGCCTGATCGAATCGATGGCGCCTGGCATCATTCAGCGCAAATCGGTGCATGAGCCGATGCAGACGGGCATCACCGCCATCGACTCGATGATCCCGATCGGCCGGGGCCAGCGGGAGTTGATCATCGGCGACCGCCAGACGGGCAAGACCGCCATTGCGATCGACACGATCATCAACCAGAAGGGTGAAGACGTTGTTTGCGTCTATGTGGCCGTGGGCCAGAAGGCTGCTTCGGTGGCCAACGTGGTCGAGGTGCTGCGTGAGAAGGGCGCCCTCGACTACACCATCGTGGTGGCCGCCAGTGCTTCTGAGGCGGCAGCGCTCCAATACCTCGCTCCCTACACCGGCGCCGCCCTGGCCGAGTCGTTCATGTACAAGGGCAAGGCCACCCTGGTCATCTATGACGACCTCACCAAGCAGGCCCAGGCCTATCGCCAGATGTCCCTGCTGCTGCGGCGTCCTCCCGGTCGTGAGGCCTACCCAGGCGACGTCTTTTATTGCCACAGCCGTCTGCTGGAGCGGGCCGCCAAGCTGAGCGATGCCATGGGCAAGGGCTCAATGACCGCCCTGCCGATCATCGAAACCCAGGCTGGCGACGTGTCGGCCTACATCCCCACCAACGTGATCTCGATCACCGACGGCCAGGTGTTCCTGAGCTCCGACCTGTTCAACTCCGGCCTGCGCCCCGCCATCAACGTGGGCATCTCCGTGAGCCGGGTGGGCGGTGCCGCCCAGACCAAGGCGATCAAGAAGATTGCCGGCACCCTCAAGCTGGAGCTGGCCCAGTTCGATGAACTGGCCGCCTTCTCCCAGTTCGCCTCCGACCTCGACGCCGCCACCCAGCAACAACTCGGCCGGGGCAAGCGGCTGCGCGAGATCCTCAAGCAGCCCCAGTTCAGCCCCCTGATCTTGGCTGAGCAGGTGGCCGTTGTTTACGCCGGTGTCAAGGGCCTGATTGACGAGGTGCCCGTTGAATCGGTGGTTCAGTTCTGCCGTGAGCTGCGGGAGTATCTCAAGAGCAACAAGGCCGATTTCATCTCCAAGGTGCAGACCGAGAAGCAGCTCAGCGAGGACGCTGAAGCCATGCTCAAGGACGCCATCAACGAGGTGAAGTCGACCATGCTCGCCTCCGTTTGAGGAGGGGCATTACCCAATGGCAAACCTCAAGGACATCCGTGACCGGATCGGTTCGGTCAAGAACACCCGCAAGATCACCGAGGCCATGCGTCTGGTGGCCGCCGCCAAGGTGCGGCGGGCCCAGGAGCAGGTGCTGCGCAGCCGGCCCTTTGCCGACCGCCTCGCCCGTGTACTGGAAAATCTCCAATCGCGCATGCGTTTCGAAGACGCTGAAGCTCCCCTGCTGGAGCAGCGCGACGTCGCCACCATCACCTTGGTGGCGGTCACCGGCGACCGTGGCTTGTGCGGCGGCTACAACGCCAACATCATCAAGCGCACCGAGCAACGCTATGCCGAACTGACTGGTCAGGGCTATGCCGTGGATCTGGTGTTGATCGGCCGCAAGGCGATCACCTATTTCCAGAACCGCGCCAGCCTGTACAAGGTGCGGGCCACCTTCACCGGCCTCGAGCAGGTGCCCAAGGCCAGCGAGGCCATGGGCATCGCCAATGAGGTGCTGGCGGAGTTCCTCTCCGGCTCCACCGACCGCGTTGAGATCATCTTCACCAAGTTCATCAACCTGGTGAGCTCAAAGCCGGTGATCCAAACCCTGCTGCCCTTGGATCCCCAGGGCATTGCCATTCCTGAAGATGAGATTTTCCGTCTCACCACCAGAGAAGGCCAGCTGGGTGTTGAGGTGGGCACGGCTGCCAATGAACAGCCCCGCCTTCCTTCGGACATCGTCTTCGACCAGAGCCCGGACCAGCTGCTCAACGCGCTGCTGCCCCTCTACCTGGAAAACCAGTTGCTGCGCTCCCTCCAAGAGGCCGCGGCCTCGGAGCTGGCCAACCGGATGACGGCGATGAACAACGCCAGCGACAACGCCAAGGCCCTCGCCAAGACCCTCACCCTCGACTACAACAAGGCCCGCCAGGCCGCCATCACCCAGGAAATCCTGGAAGTGGTGGGTGGTTCAGCCGCCATGGGTTGATCCTGCAGATCCAGCCGCTGTTTCCCGTCGCCCTGGGTCAGGTGCAGTTGGCCCCCGATCCCCTCGATGCGGCCATCCACATTCAGGCGATCCATGGGCTGCGGGGTGCGGCACGCTCCAATCCGGATGCTGGTTGCGCCTGGACAGGCGATCTCAATGGGGTCTGGCAACTCCATCAGCATCCCGATTTTGCTGGTCTGATCAGGGTGCTGCTGGGCCACGTGGAGGTCTATTTGCAGCAACTGGGCTTTGAGCGCTCCGGCCTGGCGCTCCACATCCAGCGCTGCTGGCCCGTGCTCAGCGAGCCCGGCCAGCTGGTGGGGCGGCATCACCACCCCAATGCCCACCTCAGCGCGGTCTACTACCTCAACGGTGATGGCAGCGGCCGCAGTGGCTGCCTGCGGCTTTGGCCCCAGCGCCAGTGGAATGAACTGGTGCCGGGCATGGCCGTAGGCCACGCAGGCCCCCTGGCCCCTGAGGCCGCTTCGCCCTGGTGTGTTCCCTGGCTGGATGTGGCCCCCAGAGCGGGCCTGCTGTTGCTGTTTCCAAGCAGCCTGGACCATGCCGTGCTGCCCAATGACGATCCCGACGACCTGCGCTGTTCGATCAGCATGGATTTGGTCCTCACCGCTGCCCCGGCTGGGCCAGGCAGCGCCCCGCCGGAATATCTGGCTCCCCATCCCAGCCAGTGGCAACAGGTCTGAGGCTGGTGAGCTGGGAAGATGGGCGATCACTGCTCCAATCCGGCGCGTCCAGTGACCGATCCCCAGACCTTCACGATCAGCGCCGAGCTCGCGGGCGCCCTGCAAACCTTCCCCTGCCGCAGCGACCAGACCGTGCTGGCGGCGGCTGAAGCGGCTGGGGTGCCCTTGCCCAGTTCCTGTTGCTCGGGGGTCTGCACCACCTGCGCGGCCCTGATCAGTGAGGGAACCGTGCTGCAACCGGACGCCATGGGCGTCAAGCTCGAGCTGCAGCAGCAGGGTTACGCCCTGCTCTGCGTGTCCTTTCCCCAGTCCGATCTGCGGCTCAAGGCCGGCCAGGAGGATGCCCTCTACGAAGCCCAGTTCGGCCAATACCAGAAGTGAGGCGGGCCCCGTGACCCTGCAGCCGCTCAGGCTGCGCATCAGCCGGGCCCCCGGCCCCCTGCTGGCCCAGATCGAGGCGGCCCTGCTGCGCCATGGCCGCCCGCTGCGCTGGGCAATTACGGCGGTGGAGCCGGGTGAGCGGGGCCAGGAGCTGCTGCTGGAGGCGGTGGTTGAGGTTTGGGCATCCGGCTTGGAGGGTCCCGGTTGATGCATGCCGCCTCGCTGTCCGGCCAGCCCCTGCCCACCCTGCTGGTGCTTCCCAGCGGCATCGGTTGCGAGCTCGGGGGCTATGCCGGCGATGGTCTGCCGGCGGCCCGGTTGCTGGCCGCCGCCAGCGGCTGCCTGATCACCCATCCCAATGTGATGAATGCCGCTGCGCTCTACTGGAGCGACCCGCGCATCCACTACGTGGAGGGGTCCTGCCTCGATCGCTTCGCGGCGGGCCGACTGGCCCTGCGGCCCGTGCGACGCCAGCGCATCGGCCTGCTGCTCGATGCCGGCATCGAAGACGACCTGCGCCTGCGCCACCTGCAGGTGGTTGAAGGCTGCCGCGCCAGCCTCGGCCTGGAGATCGCAGCAGTGCAGATCAGTGATCAGCCCCTTGAGGTGAGCCTGGAGCAGGGGGCCAGCGGCGCCAGCTGGGGGCGGTTGGGGCGGCCCGACGCCCTGCTGTTGGCCGGCCAGCGACTCAAGGCAGCCGGCTCCACGGCGATCGCCGTGGTGGCACGCTTCCCCGATGATCCGGGCAGCGAGCTGCTGGCGGCCTACCGGGCCGGCGCTGGCGTAGATGGGCTGGCCGGCGCCGAGGCGGTGATCAGTCACCTGCTCAGCGAGCATCTCGGCCTTCCCTGCGCCCATGCCCCGGCCCTGCGGCCCTTGCCGCTCGATGCCGCTCTCGATCCTCGCGCCGCCGGCGAGGAACTGGGCACCACCTTCCTGCCCTGTGTGCTGGTGGGCCTCAGCCGTGCCCCCGACCTGGTGCCCTGGCCCTCCCTTGAGGCCCCCGATCCGGCCTGGTTGCGCCCTGAAGCGATCGGGGCCGTGGTGGCACCGGCCGGTGCCCTGGGCGGTGCGGCGGTGCTGGCCTGCGCGGAGCGGGGCGTACCGCTGATTGCCGTGCAGAACCCTTGCCTGCTCGACGTCACCGCCGAGGCCCTGGGCCTGGAGGCGATTCCGGCCCGCTCCTACGCCGAGGCCGCCGGCCTGCTGACGGCCCTGCGGGAGGGGATCGCGCCAGCGGCGCTGGTGCGGCCGCTGGCGCCGATCAACCAGGCGCCTGGCCGCTCAGCGCAGGCAGGCCATCGGATGGCGGGGTGACACCCCAAGGGCTTTGGCCACGCCGGGATGGCAGACGGCGCCATCCACGGTGTTCAGGCCGGAGAGCAGCTCCGGCCGGTCGGTCACGGCCTCCTCCAGGCCCCGGCCCGCCATTACCAGGATGTAGGGCAGGGTGACGCTCACCAGCGCCTCGGTGGAGGTGAAGGGCACCGCCCCGGGCATGTTGCCCACGGCGTAGTGCTGCACACCGTGCACACGGATGACAGGATCGGTGTGGGTGGTTTCGCGGCTGGTGGCGATGCAGCCGCCCTGGTCGATGGCCACATCCACGACCACCGCGCCCGGCCGCATCTGCCGCACCAGCGCTTCGCCCACCAGGGTGGGGGCGCGACCGCCGGCGGTGAGCACCGCGCCGATCAATAGGTCGGCTTCCGGCACCAGACGCTCGATCAGGCTGGGGCTGCTGATCAGGCTCACCAGGCGGCCCTGGCGCGTGGTGTCGAGATTGCGTAATTTCTGCGGTGAGCGATCCAGCAGGTACACCTCCGCATCCATGGCGGCGGCTATCCGGGCCGCATTCCAGCCGACGCTGCCCGCCCCCAGCACCACCACCCGCGCCGGCTGGACCCCGGTGCAGCCGCCCATCAGGATGCCGCGTCCGCCGTGGGGCTTCTCGAGCAGGTGGGCTCCCACCTGGGCCGCCAGGCGGCCGGCGATTTCGCTCATCGGTGCCAGCAGGGGCAGGCTGCCGTCTTCGAGCTGCACGGTTTCGTAGGCCACCGACGTGGTGCCCGCTGCCAGCAGGGCCCGGCCCACATCCTGGTAGGCGGCCAGGTGCAGGTAGGTGAACAGCACCAGATCGGGGCGCAGGAAGCGGAACTCCTCCGGTTGGGGCTCCTTGACCTTCACCACCAGGTGGGCGGCCCAGGCCTCTTCGGCCTGGACCAGCCGGCCTCCCGCGGCACTGAACTGCCCGTCGCTGAAGCCCGCTCCCAGGCCAGCGCCGGCCTGGATCCTGACGTCCATCCCCTGGCCGACCAGCTCGCGTACGGCGTCGGGGGTGAGGGCAACGCGCTGCTCATCGCGCTTGATCTCAGCCGGAACACCGATGCTGGCCATGGGTGCGGTGAGGCTCGCGGCGCTTGGGCTGGGGGCTGCCATGGTTCAGCTACGGAGGCATGCCTCCAGGTTGGCGGCGGCGATCGGCATCCGCCAGCCGCTGCCGAAGGCCCTCTGACCGATCTTGAGCAGGGGTGGGGCCTGACGCCGCTTGAATTCGGCCCGGCGTAGCAGCTGCATCACCCTGTGGGCCAGCTCGGCTGGCGTGCCGCTCGCCACCAGCTCCTCCGGACTGCGCAGCGCTTCGATGTAGTGCTTCAGGATCGGATCGAGCACGGCGTAATCGGGCAGGGAATCACTGTCACGTTGGTCGGGCCGCAGTTCGGCACTGGGGGGTTTCTCCCGGATCTCCCGCCCCACCAGCTCGCCGGTGGCCGGCAAGCCGAGCTCGCGACGACAGGGTTCGGCGGCGGGGCTGTCGATCCAGTGGCAGAGCTGAAACACCGTTGTTTTGTAGAGGTCACCGATCACGGCCAGGCCGCCATTCATATCGCCATAGAGGGTGCAATAACCCACGGCCAGCTCCGATTTGTTGCCGGTGGAGAGCAGCAGCTGGCCCTGTTGGTTGGCCACCGCCATCAACAGGGTGCCGCGGATGCGCGATTGGAGGTTTTCGGCGGTCAGGCCGGTGGGAGGGCCACCCAGCAGCGGCGCCAGGGCGCCATCGAAGCCGGCCATCAGCGACGCGATCGGCACGATTTCGGTGGCCAGCCCCAGGCGAGCGGCCAGGGCTTGGGCGTCGCTGAGGGAGCCCTGGGAGCTCCAGGGGGAGGGCATCAGCAGCGCCTGCAGGCGCTCGCCGCCCAGGGCCGCGGCGGCGATCACGGCCACCAAGGCCGAATCGATGCCGCCGCTCAGGCCCAGCAGGGCCGTCTGGAAACCACATTTGCGGGCGTAGTCGGCCACGCCCAGCACCAGGGCCCGAAACAGTTGCTCGAGCGGTTCAGGCACCGCTGGGACCGGGCCGGTGGTGCCGACCTGCCAGCTGGCCAGCTGCTCGCGGCTGCAGGCCAGCTGACACACCACGCTGCCGCTGGCATCGACCACGAAGCTGGCGCCGTCGAACACCAGCTCGTCGTTGCCGCCCACCTGGTTCACATAGACCACCGGGCAGCCGAGCCGGGCGGCGGCCCGGCGGGCCAGGTCCTGACGCAGGGCCACTTTGGCCTGGCCGAATGGGGACGCCGAGAGGTTGAGCAGCAGGTCGACGCGGCTCGGGAGCAGGTCGGCGACGGGATCGGCTCCAGCCAGGCGGTGGCCCTGCAGCTCCTCCTCCACCCAGAGGTCTTCACAGATGGTGAGACCCAGGCGCCAGCGGCGGCCCTTGCGTTCGAGCTCCAGCAGGCTCGGCGCCTGGGCGGCGCAGAAATAGCGCTGTTCGTCAAAGACGTCGTAGGTGGGCAGCAGCCGCTTGCGGGCCACCACCCGCCACCGGCCCGCTTCCACAAGGGCGATGGCGTTGAACAGATTGGGCAAGCGGGCGCCGCCAGCCGGTTCGGCGATCCCCACCAGCACGGCCAGGGCGGGCAGCTGCTGCTCCAGGGCGGTGGCCAGCTGCTCCAGCACCGCGGCCTGCTGGCTGATCAGGCTGGGGCGCAGCAACAGATCGCGCGGGGGGTAGCCCCACAGGGAGAGCTCGGGGGTCAGCACCAGATCGGCCGCCTGGGCAGCGGCCTGGTGGCAAGCCGCCAGAATCCGCGCGCCGTTGCCCGCCAGGTCACCCACCAGCGGATTGAGTTGGGCCAGGGCGAGGCGCATCAGCGGGGGGTGAGGCTCGAGCGGGTCAGGCCGTAGAGATTGTGCTCCAGCAGCCATGGCAGCAACGCGGCTGGAATCTGATCTGGGTCGGGGTTCTGGCGCACCGCCGAGCTGGCCGTGGCGGGCACCTCCAGACCAAGGATCACCACCCGTGCGCCGAGGGCCTCGAGCGCGTCCAGGTTGGCCGGCTGCAGGGGCCAGCCAGCCCGGGGGGCGATCGCCAGCACACAGCGCCCTAAGACGGCCCCGGCCTGCTTCCAGAGGGGGATCTGGGGAGCGAGGTCGCTGCCGACCACAAACACCAGTTCGCGGCCCGGCCAGTGGGCAGCAGCCCGCTCCAGGGTGGTGATCGCCCAGGGGCTGCTCAACTCCTGGTGATGGCTGAGCCGGGGATCGTCGATCGCCGCCACCAGCTGGCCCAGCAGGTCGGCCCGCTGCGCCAGGGTCGCACCGTGCTGTTTCAAACCGTGCTGTTTCAAAGGGTTGTCGCTGGCCCAGGTGGCCACCTCGGGGTAGAGCTCGGCCAGCCCCTCCAGCAGGATCTGGTGGCCGCGGGTGGGTGGATCGGCGCTGGTGCCAAACAGGGCAACGGGCCCCAGGCCTGGGCTGGTGGAGCCGGGGTTCACGGCAACAGGGCCTGCAGATTGGCGGTTGGATCGGCGGGCCGATCCCCAAGCCACAGACGCACCTGGGGATCGGTGCGGGCCAGGCGCCGCAGCAGGGCCCCGGGGCGGCCGCCCTGCTGGGCCCCCCGCAACAGCTCGGCCGCGGCCAGCCGGCCCGTGAGCCGGGTGGTGTGCACGGCCAGGGCCGCCTGGGCCAGGGCCACCGGTGCGGCCGGGGCGAGGCTGAGCCCGCCGCTGAAGGGGGCCGCCAGCAGCAGCAGCTGGCGCAGGGCACCCAGGGCCAGCTGGATGCCGAGTTGGGCGCCGCCCAGCAGGGCGTTGTGGCCGGAA
>CBFIGH010000038.1:0-6265 GCA_965662115.1 Cyanobium sp. | reverse complement strand
GCACTGGCCATCCGCCGGTGGCCGCGCTGCGCATAGAAGTTGAGGAAGGCCTCCCGGATCTCGGCGCCGGAGCGGGGAGGGGCAGCGGCCATGGCGGAGCAGAAGATGCCAGAGCAGGCATGATCGCTCAGCGCAGGAGCTGGTTCAGGCCGGCCCCCTGGGCTGATCGGCCTGCCGCCTGTGATGATGGTGGAGATCCGCGGGTGGTGGCCTCAGAGGCTGCCGCTGATCGGCAGTGCTCCGGTGCTGCATTCAGCCCAGCGTCTGGCCCGCCTGGCCCCACGCCTCCGCCCCGTCCGACGGCCTTGAGGCCGGGTTCATGAGCCTGCTGCACGCCACCTGGCTGTTTCCCCCCGAGGGTTCGGGTGGTCGCCTGTTCCTCTGGGCCGACACCTGGCGGGTGGCCACGCCGGCGCTGCCCAAGCTGGAGGCCCCTGAGCACCCCCTGGCCCTCAATGAAGACGACCTGGCCACCTGGCTCGACGACAACTGCCTCTGGAGCGAGGCCCTGCGCCCGGCCCGCGCCACCCTGGGCCTGCCCAGCCGCAGCCAGGCCGCCAAGGGGCGCCGCACCAGCGCCAGCAGCTGGAGTGGCCTGCCGCTGCAGGCCGGTGAGCCGATCCCCAAACAGCTGGAGTGGTGGCCGTGGCAGGTGGAGGGCTGGGCCCTGGATTCGGCCAACGCGGGGGAATGGCTGAGCCAGCTGCCCCTGGCTGGAGACCACCCGGAGATGGCCGATGAGCTGCGCTGGTGGAGCCACCTGCAGCGCTGGGCCCTGAGCCTGATCGCCCGGGGCCGCTGGTTGCCCCAGCTCGAAGACGGCAAGGCCCGCTGGCTGCCCCTGCTCAACCGCGAAGACGACCGCCGCCGCCTCGAAGACCTGGCCAGCGGCCTGCCCCAGGTCGCAACCTGCGCCCTGGCCGCCGGCCCCCTGGGCGACCCGGCCCTGGCCTGCCGGCGGCCGGGCAGCGGCCGGCTGCGGGTGGCCAGCCTGCTGGAGGCCCTGCTCGATGGCCAGCTGCGGGCGGGCTTCAGCCCCAGCGCAGGCGGCCTTGATCCGCTGCTGGCCGCCTGGCAGAAGGCCCTGGGCAAGGGCGATGGCAGCCTCAACCTGGGCGAGGAGGAGCTCGAGCGCCTCACCATCGCCACCCACCACTGGCGCGAGGGCGTGGCGGGCAAGGTGGAGCCGGCCCGCACCTGCCTGGAGCTGTTCACCCCCGCCGACGGGGAAGAGCTCTGGGAGCTGCGCTTCGGCTTGCAGGCTGAAGCCGACCCCAGCCTGCGGGTGCCGGCGGCGGCGGTGTGGGCGGCGGGCGACCGGGGCCTGCAGATGGGCGAAATCGCCGTGGCCCAGCCCAGCGAACTGCTGCTCGAGGGCATGGGTCGGGCCCTGACGGTGTTTGAACCGATCGAGCGGGGTCTGGATTCGGCTACCCCGGAGGCGATGCAGCTCACCCCAGCCGAGGCCTTCGTGCTGGTGCGCACCGGCGCCCACCAACTGCGCGATGTGGGCGTGGGCGTGGTGCTGCCCGCCAGCCTCTCCGGCGGCCTGGCCTCCCGGCTGGGCCTCGCGATCACGGCCGAGCTGCCGGAGAAATCCCGCGGCTTCACCCTGGGCGAAACGCTCAGCTGGGAATGGGAATTCATGATCGGCGGGGTCACCCTCTCCCTGCGCGACCTGGATCGCCTTTCGGCCAAGCGCAGCCCCCTGGTGCAGCACAAAGGGGCCTGGATCGAGCTGCGGCCCCTCGATCTCAAGAACGCCCAGAAATTCAG
Organism: Cyanobium sp.; assembly: GCA_965662115.1. Lineage (GTDB taxonomy): Bacteria > Cyanobacteriota > Cyanobacteriia > PCC-6307 > Cyanobiaceae > Cyanobium_A. The sequence continues at coordinate 4,489 of CBFIGH010000038.1, read as the reverse complement.
CGATGCGAAACCGGGCCTCAGCCTCGATGACGCCCTGCGGCTCACGGCGAGCGAAGGCGACACCTTCCACCGGCTGCCGGCCCACCGCTTCGATGCCGGCCCGCGGCTCCAGGCCGTGCTGGAGCAATACCACCAGCAGAAGGCCCCCGATCCCCTGCCCGCCCCCCCCGGCTTCGCCGGCCAACTGCGCCCCTACCAGGAGCGGGGCCTGGGCTGGCTGGCCTTCCTGCACCGCTTCGACCAGGGCGCCTGCCTGGCCGACGACATGGGCCTGGGCAAGACCATCCAGCTGCTGGCCTTCCTGCAGCACCTCAAGGCCGAAGCAGAGCTCAAACGGCCGGTGCTGCTGGTGGCACCCACCTCGGTGCTGACCAACTGGAAGCGGGAGGCCCATGGCTTCACCCCGGAGCTCAAGGTGCGGGAGCACTACGGCCCGCGCCGGCCCTCAACCCCCGAAGCCCTCAAAAAAGCGCTCAAGGGCGTGGATCTGGTGCTCACCAGCTACGGCTTGCTGCAACGGGACAGCGAACTGCTGGAGAGCATCGACTGGCAGGGCACGGTGATCGACGAGGCCCAGGCGATCAAGAACCCCAGCGCCAAACAGAGCCAGGCGGCCAGGGATCTGGCCCGCCCGGGCCGGCTCAGCAAAGGCGGCAGCCGCTTCCGCATCGCGCTGACCGGCACACCGGTGGAAAACCGGGTCAGCGAGCTCTGGGCGCTGATGGACTTCCTCAACCCCAAGGTGCTCGGCGACGAGCCCTTCTTCCGCCAGCGTTACCGGCTGCCGATCGAGCGCTACGGCGACATGGCCTCGATGCGCGATCTCAAGGCCCGCGTCGGGCCCTTCATCCTGCGGCGCCTCAAAACCGACAAATCGATCATTTCCGACCTACCCGAGAAGGTGGAGCTCAACGAGTGGGTGGGGCTGGCCCCCGAGCAGAAGAAGCTCTACAACCGCACGGTCGAGCAGAGCCTCGACGCCATCGCCCGGGCGCCCCTGGGCCAGAAGCACGGCCAGGTGCTGGCCCTGCTCACCAAGCTCAAGCAGATCTGCAACCACCCGGCCCTGGCCCTCAAGGAAGATGCCGCCGGCATCGATGCCCAGTTCGCCCAACGCAGCGCCAAGTTGCAGCGGCTGGAGGAGATTCTCGAAGAGGTGATCGAGGCGGGCGATCGGGCCCTGCTGTTCACCCAATTTGCCGAGTGGGGCCTGCTGCTCAAGGCGCACCTGGAGCGCAAGTGGCGCCAGGAGGTGCCGTTCCTGTACGGCAACACCAGCAAAACCGAGCGCCAGGCCATGGTCGATCGCTTCCAGGACGACCCCCGCGGCCCCCAGCTGTTCCTGCTCTCGCTCAAGGCGGGCGGCGTGGGCCTCAACCTCACCAGGGCCAGCCACGTGTTCCACATCGACCGCTGGTGGAACCCGGCCGTGGAAAACCAGGCCACCGACCGCGCCTACCGCATCGGCCAGCAAAACCGGGTGCTGGTGCACAAGTTCATCACCAGCGGCTCCGTGGAAGAGAAAATCGACCGGATGATCCGGGAGAAATCCAAGCTGGCCGAAGAGATCGTGGGCTCGGGAGAAGACTGGCTGGGCGGCTTCGATGTGGGCCAGCTCAAAGACCTGGTGACCCTCAGCGAGGAGGATTGAGTGATGGCAGTGCCACCACCGCCGGAGCAATCGGACATCCGCTGGCAACAGCGCTTCGACAATCTCCAGCGTGCCTACCAGCGCCTGCGCTGGGCATTGGAAATCCATCAGCAGGATCCAGACAACGATCTGATCCGCATGGCCGTGATCAAGGCCTATGAATTCACCTTTGAACTGGGCTGGAAAACCCTCAAAGACTTCCTCGCCTACAACGGCATTGACGCCAAGCTGCCCCGCGAGGTGCTGAAACAGGCCTTTGCGACGGGTCTGCTCAGTGATGGCCAGCTCTGGATCGACATGCTGGAGGAGCGCAACCTCATGGCCCACACCTACGACGACACCAGAGCCCGCAAAGCCGTAGATCAGATCCAGGAGCGCTATTTAAGTGGCCTACAGCAACTGCACGACATGCTGACAACCAAACGGCAGGAGGCCCCATGAGTACGCCAGCCACCAACTCTGCCCCTGCCGCCATCAGCCACGGCATCCCCGAGCGCACAGTGAAAGAGATTCGCTCCTGCCTGAAGCGCTTCCCCCAGATCCACTGGCTGAAGCTCTACGGCTCAAGGGCCATGGGCAAGCATTGGGCCGGCTCCGACATCGATCTAGCCTTCAGTGCCGAGGAGGATTGCAGTGCCGCCCTGCGCGAGGCCCTCGACCAGCTGCCCACGCCCTATCTCTTCGATGTCACCCACATGGAGAGCCTGCGCCACGCCCCCCTGCGCGAGCACATCGAGCGCGTCGGCATCCCCTTCCCATGACGATCACCCCTAGCCCCTACACGAGCGGCGCCATCAACACCCAACTGGGCGACCAGGGCCTGGCCCAGCAGCCCTGGTGGGTGGAGCAGTGGATGGAGCTGATCAACGGCTACCGCTTCAAGAAGCGCCTGGAGCGGGCCTGGGAGTACGCCCGCTCCGGCAACGTCACCTCGATCCGCTTCGAGGGCCGGCGGGTGCATGCCCGGGTGCAGGGCACCGGCGATGAGCCCTACAAGGTGAAGCTCTGGCTCGATGTGCTCAACGACGACGACTGGGGCTACGTGCTCGATGCCCTCACCCAGAAAGCCCGCTGGTCGGCCCAGCTGCTGGCTGGTGTCATGCCCCAGGACATCGAGCGGGCCTTCGCCGCCAGCGGCAAGCGCCTGTTTCCGTTCAAGTTGCAGGAGGTGCGCAGCGAATGCAGCTGCCCCGACAAGGCCAACCCCTGCAAGCACGTCAGCGCCGTCTTTTATTTGATGGGCGATCGCTTCAGCGAAGACCCCTTCGTGCTGTTCCAGATGCGCGGCCGCACCCGGGGCCAGCTGCTGGGCGACCTGGCCAAACGGCGCCGCCGGGCCCTGGCAAGACAGGCGAAACAGGCTGCAGCCAAACAGGGCTCCCAGCCAGCCGCCGAGACCGCTGCCCACCCGGTGCATCCAGCCATCAAGGACCCAAACCGCTGGTGGCGCTACGGCGCGGCCCTCGATCCGGATCTGGTCGTGATCACCCCGGCCCTGGAGGGCGACACGGGCCTCGATGCCGCCGGGCCCCTGCCCCTGGCCGAGGAGCCCCGCTTTCCCGAAGCCAACCACCGCTTCCTCGAGCATCTCAAGGCCCAGGGGCAGCTGATGGCCACCCTGGCCATGGCCAAGGCGATGGGGCCCACCAGCACCGATGGCAGCTGACGGGCCGCACTGGGTGCCGCCCCCCTGGCTCAGCCCGCCAGCACTGGCCCTGGCGCAAGCCCTGCTCAGCAGTCACCAGCAGGCCTTCGGCCGGGCCCTGATCCCCGGGCTGGCGGCCGATGCCTCGCCCCGGCTGCTCGCCCAGGAGCTCTTTGCCGCCGAGGCGGTGCTGCTCGCCCACGACGGAGCCGATCCCGGTGGTGAGCCGGGCCCCCGGTTGATCTACGCCAACCGGGCCGCCCTGCGCCTCTGGCGGCGCCCCTGGGCAGAGATGGTCGGGATGCCATCGCGGCTCACGGCCGAGCCGGCTGAGCGGGCCAGCCGCAGCCGGGCCCTGGTGGCTGCCCAGGCCCAGCACTGCCTGAGCGGCTACCGCGGCATCCGCATCGACAGCCGCGGCCGCCGTTTCCAGATTGAGGCGGCCCGCCTCTGGAGCCTGCGCGACAGCACCGGCCAGCCCTGCGGCCAGGCGGCCCGCTTCAGCCGCTGGTGGCTGTTGTGATGGAAGCCAGTGGGTGTGAATGCCGAACCAGGCCGTGAGGGCCGTACCGCCACGGGCGGTCTGCACCCTGTTGGCGACTGGCCGGTGGCTGCAGATTGACGGAGTTCCGGAGACCTTCCGATGCTTACCCTGCGTCAATCCCCCTTCGATCTGATCCGCGGCGACCTGCTCGAATCCGATCTGTTTCAAAAGCTCGAGCAGCAACTGCAGAGTGCCGAAAAGCAGTCGGCTGAGCGGCTACCCGCTGCCGAAGTGCATGAAACGCCCGAGGCTTATGTCATCACCCTGGAACTCCCGGGCGTCGACAAGGCCTCGATCGATGTCAAAGCCACCGACCGCACCCTGGCGATCAGCGCCGAGCGGCGCTCTGCCGTCGAGGTCGGCGAGCCGGCTGCCCTGATCAGCGAGATCCGCTACGGCACCTGGAGCCGCAGCTTCCGCTTCCCCAGCGGCATCAACCGCGAAGACCTCGCGGCCCACTACCGCGACGGCGTGCTCACGGTCACGGCCCCCAAGGCCCAGACGATGACCTCCGTGCAGGTGCAGGTGGAAAGCTGAGCACCGGCTGTCTAGAGACACGAGAGTCCAAGCTCGGCCCAGCGCCGGGCTTTTTTGTGGGCGATCGCCTGGGCCGGACTGCTTGCATGGTCTGGCCATCAGTGGGAGACAG
>CBFIGH010000037.1:0-31786 GCA_965662115.1 Cyanobium sp. | reverse complement strand
AACTTTTTAGTTGTCCAGGTGCTTCCGCTTCCTCCCCCTCGCGGGAGCTCTCGGCGGAACGTTGCCTCTCGGCAACTCAGAAAACCTACAACATCGGCCGCTCTCGCTTCCTTCGCTCTAGGTCTGCTTGCCGGGGGACTTGCCCCTTGCGCGCAGTCCAAAAACATACCACCCCGTAGAGCCCTTGATCAAGCGTCAATGGATCAGCGCCTCGGCCCAGGGCATGAAGCGGCTCAACGTTTCCGGTCGATCGGCCACCAACACAGGGAAATCTGCCGCTGAAAGGTCTGAGCCGGCAGCGATGGCCTCGGGCGAACGCCCCAACCAGCGGATGGGGCAATCGAGCTCGCTGAGCACCAGCCAGGCGGCGGCAAGGTCCCAGATTTTGGGTGTGGCTTCCAAGGCTGAGACGGTCTGGCCCATGGCCACACTGACCAGATTGAGGCTCGCCACCCCCAGCAGGCGGATTTTTCCGGGGAACTTCTGGTTGGGCAGCTTCTGCAGCACCCGAATCGAGCGGCTGCAGAGGGAGGCGCATTCGGCGGGATGCATCTGCAGCGATGGGGGCGCCAGCGGACGCCCATTGCGCCAGGCTCCCTGGCCCCTGATCGCCACAATGCGCTGCCGCAGCGGCGGCACATCCAGCACCGCCAGAACCGGGCGCCCGCCCTCAAACCGCGCCATCGAGATGGCCCAGTAGGGGATGCCCGCCGCAAAATTGGTGGTGCCATCCAGGGGATCCACCACCCAGTAAGCCGGGGATCCGGGCACGGTTTTCGCCCCCTCCTCGCTCAGCACCCCCTCGCCAGGAAACAAGCCGGCCAGACCCTCAACCAAGGTGGCGTCACTCCAGCGGTCACAGGCGGTGATCAGGCTGCCATCGGCTTTGAGATCGGAGGCCACGTGGCCAAAATCAGCCCGCTGACGCTCGGCCACCCGATCGATGAGTGCGGCCAATCCGGGACCCAAAACGGGGGGGGACAGGACGGGGGGGGGAGGATTCATCCGAGCTCCAGGGCAAGCACCTTGCTGAGGCTTCTGCCCGTATCCTCCCTGAACTGGCGCAAATTGACGCGGCTGAGCAGCTCCAGGGCCGCCAATGCAACCAACGCCTCAAAACTGAACACCAGCGCATAGGGGAGATAGGTAAACTCCGGCAGGTGCAGGCTGGCCTGCAGAACCCTGGCCAGATCAAACAGTCCCCCGCCCAACACCTTGCCCAGGGCTCGGGAGAGGGCTTGGGCCAGGCCCCACACCCCCACGAACGTGCCCGCCGCTTCCGGCAGGGTGAGATCCAGCATCAACACCAGGGCGCTGTTGGTGCCAATGCCTGCCGCCAGGCCGAACAGCAGCATCACCACCTGCAGAGCCGCCACCTGGGCCACCAGGCCAGCCAGGGCGAGCAGCACAAGACTGGTCAGAATCAACTGGCAACCCAATCGGGCCGTGGCCAACTTGCCCAGTTTGGGAACGATCCAGAGCCCGGCAAGCAGCAGGCCGGCCAGGGTTCCCATCCCCCAAACCGCATTGAGGGAGGCGGTCGCCGCGATCGGCATCCCAAACACGTCGGCTCCATAGCTCTCGAGGATTGGGTCCTGCAGAAACAGGGCCAGGGTGAACAGCACCAAAAAGGCAAAAAACACCAACACCTGCCGGCTGGAGGTGATCAGGCTCCAGGCCTGGGCCAGGGTGAGGGCATCGTCGCGGCCTTGCCCCGCCGATCCCACGCCGATCGGCTGGGCACCCGGCTCCAAACCGAGGGTGGCGACAACCGTGAGGGTGAGCACCACCACGGCGACCCGGGCCATGAAGGCCAGCAAGGCTGGCTCCAGCAGGGCTGGATCGGTGACGCCATCCAGCTGCCGCAGGCTGATGTTGATCGAGATCGCCCCGATCACGATCCCGACCGTGAGCATGCACCAGATCAAGCCAACCGCCCGGGGCCGCTCGGCTTCGCTGGTGCGATCGATCACGAGGGCAAGGTAGGGAGTGGTGGCCAGGGAGATCGCCAGGCCGTAGAGGGCAAAGAGCCCACACAGCCCAGCAATTCCGAAAGCCAGCTCCGGCTGGGATCCGGCCTGCAGCAGCCTGCCCACATGGAAGATCAGGGGGATGGACAGCACCGCAAGGCCGCAGAACAGGGCCGTGCCGAGCCAGATGTAAGGAATGCGGTGGCGGCCGGCCCAGGGGCGGGAGTCGGAGATCTGGCCAAACAGCACCCGCGACGGTGCCACAAACTGCTCAAAGGCCAGGGCTCCGCCGACAAGCAGGCCGGGAAAATTCAACTCACTGAGCATCACCCGGTTGAGCAGGCCGGCAAAGATCACCGCCAGGCAACCCAAACAACCCTGAAAGAGCCCCAGCCGCAGGGTGCTGGCCAGGCCGAGCGACCTGGGCTGCACGGCAAGGGCACCGGTCACAGGCTCACAGCACTCCCTGGGCCGCGGCCAGGCAGGCCGGGATCAAGGGGGAGGGCTCCACAGGCACGGCTGAGGCTCCGGCCGGTTTCACCGCCGGCAGGGACGAGGGAGTGCAGGAGGCCACCTGATCAAGGCCCGTGCGGCGGCGAAGCTCCGCCAGGCGCTTGTTGTAGTCGGAGATCGCGGCTGAATAGCGAACTTCAGCCTGGGTGAGGTCGCGTTGGTTGTCGACCACCTCCCTCTGGGTGGTGACACCGGCCTGGAAACGCAGCCGGGCCAGGCGCAACGCCTCCCGGGCCGAGATCACCTCCTGGGAGGTGGTGACGATGTTGCGGTTGTTTTTCTCAAGCTCGTAAAAGCTTTCCTCCACTTCCAGACGGATGCCATCGCGCCGCTGGGCAAAGCGGAGGGTGTTTTCCTGGGCCAGTTGTTTGTTCTGGCGTGACTGGGCCGCAGCAGCCCCGCCATCAAAGAGTTTCCAACTCAGATTGAGGCCGATGGCGGTGTCGTAGTTCGTGCCACTGGACCCCGGCTGGGCGGTAATGACCGACTCATTGCCATTGAAGATGTTGCCGGTAAAGGCGGTGAAGATGTTCAGGAAGGGCTGCACGGAGCCCAGGGCCGCATTCGCCTGGCTGTTGGCGATCGAGATGTCCAGCAGGGCCTGATCGAGCTCCTCGCGGAAGGTGTAGGCCGCCACGATGCTCTCCTGCAGCGAAGGCTGCCAGAGGCCGACGACCCGGGCTGGGTCTTTGGCCGTCGGGGTGACGTTCTGGGGCAAATCGATCAGGGCCGCCAAGCTGCGGCGGTCTATCGACTGGGTTGCCAGGGCATTGGTCAACAACTGTTGGTCGCGCGCCAGCTGGGTTTCCGCCTCAAGCACCTCGAGCTTGGTTGCAACCCCAGCCTGGAAGCGGGCTTTAGCATCCCGCAGGCTGACGATCGAGGCCCGCACCGATTCCTGGCCGATACGCACCTGGTCATCGGACTGCTGCAGGTCGAAATAGGTCGAAGCGGCTTGGAGACGCAAGTCCCTCAGGGCGATTACGTATTGAAATTTGGCCTTTTCAAATTGATCGCGGGCCGCGGCAATCGTGGGGGTGCGCTGGGGGTTGATCAGGGCCCACTGGGCCGTCAGCACCGCCCCGAAAGCCCACCGGTCCGTGGCAGACGTGCGGGTCGTGCCGTTGGCCCCATTGGAGCGGGCTACGCCCGTGGTGAACGTGGGTAGGGAGTTGGCTTGCAGGTTGAGATTGGGGTACCACAGGGCAATCTGGGCCCGCAAATTGCTCTGGGCCTGATCCACCTGGCTGGCGATCGCCTTGAGATTGGGGTTGTTGACTTCGGCAAGGTTTTCCACATCCAGCAGGCCCAGGGGGCGCAGCTCCTGGATTACCACCTGCTGGGGCTTCACCGGCAGGGCCAGGGACGCTGGAGCTTCGAGATTTTGCAACCCAGGGGCCAACTGGGTGGCGGCGGGGGGCACGAGGGCCGGGTTAACCCGGGGGCGATAGCCGCGCAATTTTTGTTTGGGGTCAGCGCCCACGGTGTCGGGCGCCAGGGGCAGGGCGGGGTTGGCAGGCCGCTCCTGGGCTCCAGCTGCAAGCAGCACCAGCGGCGCTCCGAGTAGCGCCAGAAGGCCTAGTCGCAAGGTGGGCTTGAGCACGCCAAAGATATTTGGATCGCCCTGATCTTAGGGAGATTGCAGATGGCCACCCAGACAAGCGGTCACCAGGTCTTCCGCACCCTGAAGCAAGCGCACCGGCACGGGCAGCTGCCGCTGGAGCTCGGCCAGGCTGAGGTCGTCCAGAAAAACCGGCTCCCCCTGACGCAGCATCACCGCCGGCAGCAACAGTTCCTCACCCAGATCGCAACCCGCCAGGCCAGTCAACAGATCGGAACCGGTCAGCAGGCCTGTGACCACCTGATCCTGCCCCCAATACGGACTTGGCAGGCCATGCAGGATCAGCTCAAGCCCTGCCACCCGATTCAGCCGGTTGACCACCGGCTGCAGCGCTCCAGCCACCAGGCGCCCCACCACCCAGCTGCAGCGTCGAGGCCTGGCCAGGGCCGGGGGCAGGTTGCGCGTCGCCCGCTCGAGCGCTTCGAGAAAGGCGCGGATACTGCCCACACCATTTTCCTGCTGGGGCAGATCCTCGTAGTCGCCGCGGGGAGGCAAGGGCAGCCCCGCCATCAGATACCACTCATCGGAGAGCCAGGCGAAGCGGCTGCCCAGCTGGAGCTGGAATTGCTGCTGCAGCGGTTCCACCAGGGCAATCACCTGGCGTGCGGACTGGCGATCAACGGGCACCAGGGCGTCCCCATCCGGGCGAAAGCGGGTGAGGCCCACCGGCACCACGGCAGCCGAGAGCACCGCCGGCCATTCACCGCCAGCAAAGGCCGCCAGGTCTGCCAACGTCGATTCCAGGGCCGGGCCGTCATTGAGGCCAGGGCACACCACCACCTGGGCATGGATCTGGAGGTCCCGCTGGTCAAACCAGGCCAGTTGCTCCAGCAGCTGCCCGGCCCGCGGATTGACCAGCAGGCGGCTGCGCAGCTCGGGATCGGTGGCGTGAACCGACACATAGAGGGGGGAGAGCCGCTGCTCCTCAATCCGCCGCCAATCGGCGGCGCCGAGGTTGGTGAGGGTCAGGTAGGAGCCGTAGAGGAAGCTGAGGCGGTAATCGTCGTCCTTGAGATAGAGGCTGCTGCGCCGCCCGGGCGGCTGTTGGTCGATGAAGCAGAACGGGCAATGGTTGTTGCACTGTTTGAGGCCATCGAATAGGGCCTCGGTGAAACCCAGACCCAGACCCTGATCGAGATCCTTCTCCAACTCCACCGTGTGCAGGGTGCCATTGGGGTCTTGGACCTCCAGGGTGAGCTCCTCCTCCCCCACCAGCACCTGCAGATCAATCAGGTCGCGGGGGCGCCGGCCGTTGATGCTCAGCAGCCGATCGCCGGGCTGGAAGCCCAGCTCCTCAGCAATCGAGCCGGGCTCAACCGTGGCCACCACGGCGGCGGCTGGCAGCCGGGGCGTTTCAGCCTCCAGGGCAGCTAGGGCGATGCCCGCTGAGGGCTCATTCCACACGGCATCAAGCCTTGACTAGGCCCCCACTCTGGCGCCCAGCCACAGCAGGATGCCGACGCCAAACAGCAACCGATAGACCACAAACAGCCAGGTGCTGTTCTGCTGCAGAAAGCGCAGCAGCCAGGCAATCGCCAACCACGAGACCACCGCCGCCGCAACGATCCCCACCACCAAGGGCAAGGGCCCCCCGCCAGCCGGGGCCGCAAAGGCCTCCTTGAGGGACACCAGGCCGGCCAGCGTGATGGCCGGGATGCCGAGCAAAAAGGAGAAGCGCGCCGCCGCCGGGCGCTGCCAACCGTCAAACAGGGCGGCGGTGAGGGTGCTGCCGGAACGGGAGACCCCGGGCACCAGGGCCAGGGCCTGGGCCAGACCCACCCACAGGCCATCGCGGGGCAAAACGTCATCGAGCTGCCGGTGGCGCCGCCCGACCAGCTCGGCCCACGCCAGCAGCAGGGCCATCACGATCGAAACGATGGCGATCGAAGCCATGCTGCGCAGCGGCGAGTTGTCGTAGCCGGGCAACCAAAGCTTCAGGGCCAGGCCCGCCAGCACGATCGGCACGCTGCCCAGGCCGATCGCCACCCCCAGGCGGGCAGAGGGGTCGTTCCACTGGCCGTGGCGGCAGGCCCGGCTGACGCCACGGATGACCTGGGCCAGATCGGCGCGGAAGTAGGCCAATACGGCCGCGATGCTGCCCAACTGGATCACGGCCGTCACCGCCACGCCGGGGTCGCCCCAACCCAACAGCACCGGCACCACCTTGAGATGGGCCGTGCTGCTGATGGGCAGAAACTCGGTGAGTCCCTGCACCACCCCAAGAACCAACGAACGCAAGCAGGCTTCCCAAAAGCCGATCTCCGCGCCTGGCAACACCGGCACTTGGGCAAACGGAACCATCACAAACCAGAAAGGCTGGGGGGACCCTATGGCCGGAGCCCGCCGCCAGGCCCTTAAGCTTGCACAACATTCTTCACATCCCTTAGTGATTGGGGCTCCTGCCAGCGCACTCCTGCCCGCCGCCAGGCTGGATTCCATGGCAGGAATGCAGGGCTGCACGGCGGCTTCTCCTCAGGACCTCCGCTGGTGGCTCCAGGCACACCCGCTGACCCGGGCCGGACTCCCCCTGATCACTGGGCTGCTGGTAACCCTGCCGGTGTTTGTGCAGGCCCCCTGGGTTCGTCTAGCTCCCTTCAGTGCCGCCCTGTTCACCGTGCCCCTGCTGGCCCTGGCCCTGGTGCTGGGCCAGCACCAAGACCCCCGACTTGCCAGGGCCGGAGATCTGCTGCTCGGTTTTTGTGGCAGCTGGCTGGGTGGCTGCCTGTTTTGGGGTTGGTTTCGGCTGCACCCCCTCTGGCATCTGCCGATCGAAGCCTTTGCCCTGCCCCTGGCGCTGACCGGCCTCAGCGGGCGGTGGAAATTGGCCTGCGGCTTCTACCTGGGCTCCCTGATGGGCACCGCAGCAACCGATGCAGCCATGGCGGCAACGGGTGTGATGGCGAGCTGGCCCGAGGTGCTCAGCGCCAATCCCGCAGACGCCTCCCTGCTGCTCCAGAGCCTCGCCCAGCAGGTGTTCTCCCCCCTGCGTCTGGTGCTGGTGATCACCGTCGCGGCCGGCCTGATCCAGGCTTGCAGCTGGCTTTGGCAGCGGGGAGAAGCGGGACGAATCTGTGCTGCCGCCCTGGCCACCACCCTGGCCGTCGATGGTTTGTTTCTGGCTGCCTGCCTGGTGGCTCCGGCCCTGACCGGGCTGATCTAGGCCGCCTGCCGATCTGAAGATCTGCAAAAGGCTCGACGCACGACAGCAAGGATCCGATCGCTTCTCTGTAACGTTGAGGCTCCGGTGGCCCTGGCTGCCTCTCGTCCCGTAGTTCAACGGAGTGTCGTGATGAAACGGCTGGTTGCCTGGCTGATGGGTGGGGTGGTGCTGGCCGGCCTCCTGATCACACTGCTGCTGCCTCCTGCGGCCCATGCCGATGAGCGGCGCAATCTGGCCGATGACAAAATCGCCGAACGGGCCGGCAAGGTGGATCTCAACAACTGCTCGGTGCGCCGCTTCCAGGACTACCCCGGCATGTACCCCACCCTGGCGGGCAAGATCGTGCTGGGTGGCCCGTACCAGAGCGTCGATGACGTGCTGAACCTCGACCTCAGCGACCGCCAGCGGGAGCTGTTCAACAAATACAAGGACAACTTCACCGTCACCGAAGCCTCCATCGCCCTCAACGAGGGCGATGACCGCATCAATGACGGCCAGTACCGCTGAGCCCTAAGCTCACCTCCGCTTGAAAGCCGTCGGGGCCTTCCGGCGGCTTTTTTAGTGCCGGTCCGAGCCGGAGGTTTTCTGCCGCCATGCCAGAGCAGTTTTGGGATGTGGTGGTGGTAGGCAGCGGCGCCGCCGGCCTGATGGCCTGCCTGGAGCTGCCTCGCCCCCTACGGGTGCTCCTGCTCAGCAAGGACAGCGATCCGCGTCGCAAGCCCCGCTCCGCCAGTCGCTGGGCCCAGGGAGGCATCGCCGCTGTAACCGCTCCAACGGACAGTTTTGCCAGCCACGTCAGCGACACCCTCAAGGCGGGGGGGGGGCTGTGCGATCGGGGGGCCGTTGAACGCTTGGTGCACGAGGCGCCGGCCTGCGTGGAGCGCCTGCTGCAACTGGGCATGGCCTTTGATCGCGACGGCGATAGCCTGAGCACCACCCTGGAGGCAGCCCACAGCCACCGGCGGGTGCTGCACGCCCAGGACCGCACCGGCGGCGCCCTGGTGGAGGCCCTGGAACGGGAGGTGCAACAACGGCCCCTGCTTGAGCAACGCAAGGGGGTTGTCGCCCTGCAGCTCTGGATGGAGCAGGGCCGCTGCGTGGGGCTGCAAGTGCTGGAGCAGAACCGCATCCACTGGCTGCGGGCCCGGGCCGTGGTGCTGGCCACGGGCGGTGGCGGCCACCTGTTTGCCCACACCACAAACCCCAACCTGGCCAGCGGCGATGGGGTGGTGATGGCCTGGCAAGCCGGCGCGAGGCTGCGCGATCTGGAATTCGTCCAATTCCATCCCACGGCGTTGATGCTGCCGGGGGCGCCCCATTTCCTGATTTCAGAGGCCGTGCGCGGCGAGGGGGCCCGGCTGGTGGACAGCCATGGCGCCAGTCCGGTGGCAGGGCTGGCCGGTGGGGATCTGGCCCCCCGGGATGCCGTCAGCCGGGCCCTGGCCAGGCGAATGCGAGACCTGGAGGTGGACCATCTGTGGTTAGATCTGCGGCCGGTCGGCGTGGACCGACTCGAACGTCAATTCCCCACGATCTTGGGCCGCTGCCGTGAACTGGGCCTGGAGCCCACCAGCAGGGCGATTCCCGTGGCCCCAGCCGCCCACTACTGGATGGGCGGGGTGTGGACCAACCTCGAAGCAGCCACCAGCCTGCCAGGGCTCTATGCCATCGGGGAAGTGGCCTGCACCGGCGTGCACGGTGCCAACCGACTGGCCAGCAACTCCCTGATGGAGTGCCTGGTGTTTGCCCGTCAGCTGCGCCAGATCACCCTGCCGCCAGCCCCACTGACGGTGAAGCATGAAGTGGCGCCTGGAGTGGAGGATCGGTCCGCAACGATCCAGCTGGACTTACCCGCCCTGGCAACACTCGCGTTGCAAATCACGGCCCTGCGGGAGCTCTGCTGGCAGGTGGCGGGGGTGGAGCGCCATGCCCACGCTCTGGCACAGGGCCTGCAGCAGGTGCAACGGCAGCGGCAACAACTGGAGGCCAGCCAGGCTTGGCGCCAGCTGCAATCGCTGGACTGCCGCCAGGAGGTGTGGCTCCAGCCAGCCGAGCTGCCTGCCCTGAACGCCCTGCAGGAGCTGCGCCAGCGGCTGGTGCTGGCGGGGCTGTTGATCGAAGCAGCCCTGTTTCGGGCCGAAAGCCGGGGCGGCCACCACCGCACCGATGCCCCCGCCGCCCAGCCGTTCTGGCGGCGGCACACCGACCAACAGCTGGGCGAGCCGCCCAGCACGTCCACCGTCGTCTAATTCACGATGCTCGAGATCACGGCACCCGGCCGTTGTACCCCGAGAGCTGGGCTAGGTCGGCCAGGGACTTCACCCCCGAGTCCAGCTTGCCGTTGATCTCCCAGGTGGGGAAACCTTCGATCTTCTTGGTCTGGCAGAGAGCTTGCTGGCTGTTCTGGCCATCGGCGGCACATTCGATCAGCGTGAGCTTGGCGGCGGCGGCCTGACCGAACAACTCCTTCTGCTCATGGCAGTGGGGACACCAGTAGGCCGTGTACATCACCGCCCCAGCCCGGCTGAGGTGCTCGGCCAGGGCCAGGGCCTCCCCGCTGCTCACCGTCTCCACCACCGGTGGCACCCCGGCGCGACGCACCGCCGCCGGGCGATCCACCGAAGCCGCCCAACCCAGGCCAAGCAGGGCCACCAACAGCGCCACGATCACCACCTGGAACAGGGCCTGACCGCGGTCTTCCCAGTCGCCACCGACCAGGCTGAGCACAAACAGGCCGACGCTCAGGGTGGCCGAGAGCACACAGAAAAAGCAGAAGGCCTGAATCTTCAGCACCATCAGCCCCATCAGCAGCAGGCTGAACACCGCCATCCCCGTGCTGAGCAGCAGCAGCCCACGCCAGCTGCGCTGGGCGAGGGCTGCGCGGGAATCACCGCGCAGCAGCAGGGGCAGGACGGCCATGATCAGCACCGCCCCGTAGGCCAGACAGCCAAACAGGGAAAGGGGTTGGCCGAGCAGGCTGCCCCAGGGACTGTTCAGAACCTTGTCGCAGCCTTCTGCTCCCCCCGGGCAGCTCAGGGGGCCCAGCAAACCCCAGCGTTTCAGCGTGATGGCACCGGTGTCGATGGCGCCGATCGTGGCCAGCACGGCCATGGCCACCCGAGCCCAGCGACGGGCCGGATCGCTGCGGCGTCGGTTGCTGTTGAGACGCTGGCTCAGACGGGAGGAGGTCACGGCATCAGCTGTGGTGGAGCCATTCTGGCAGCCCCCAAGGCCTGCGCCCCCATAGGGTGAAGCAGTGCCGCCCGTTGCGCCAAGACCGGATCCATGAGCAAAAAAACCGTGGCCTTCGCCCACCTCGGCTGCGAAAAAAACCGGGTCGACACCGAACACATGCTCGGTCTGCTGGCCGAGGCCGGCTATGGGGTGAGCGCTGATGAGAGCGAGGCCGCCGTGGTGGTGGTGAACACCTGCAGCTTCATCCAGGAGGCCCGGGAGGAATCGGTACGCACCCTGGTGGAGCTTGCCGAGCAGGGCAAGGAGCTGATCATCGCCGGCTGCCTGGCCCAGCACTTCCAGCAAGAGCTGCTCGAATCGCTGCCGGAAGCCAAGGCGATCGTGGGCACCGGCGACTACCAGCACATCGTTTCGGTGCTGGAGCGGGTGGAAGCGGGCGAGCGGGTCAACCAGGTGAGCGCCATCCCCACCTTTGTGGGGGATGAACACCTACCCCGTTACCGCACCACCAGCGAGGCGGTGGCCTACCTGAAGGTGGCCGAGGGCTGCGACTACCGCTGCGCGTTTTGCATCATTCCCCACCTGCGCGGCAACCAGCGCTCCAGGCCGATCGAGAGCCTTGTGGCTGAGGCCAACAGCCTGGCAGCCCAGGGCGTGCGGGAGTTGGTGCTGATCAGCCAGATCACCACCAACTACGGCCTTGACCTCTACGGCAAAGCCCAGCTGGCCGAGCTGCTGCGGGCCCTGGGCGAGGTGGAGATCCCCTGGATCCGGGTGCACTACGCCTACCCCACCGGGCTGACCAGCGAGGTGCTGGCGGCCTACCGGGAGGTGGCCAACGTGCTGCCCTATTTGGACCTGCCGCTACAGCACAGCCACCCGGAAGTGCTGAAGGCCATGAACCGCCCCTGGCAGGCCGACGTGACCGCATCGGTGCTGCGGCGCATCCGCGAACAACTGCCGGAGGCGGTGCTGCGCACCACCTTCATCGTGGGCTTCCCCGGCGAAACCGAGGAGCACTTCCAGCACCTGCTGGATTTTGTCGCCGAGCAGCAGTTCGACCATGTGGGCGTGTTCACCTTCTCGCCGGAGGAGGGAACCCCCGCCGCCGAGCTGCCCGATCAGGTGCCAGCGGAGCTGGCCGCCGCGCGCAAGGATCGGCTGATGGCCCTGCAGCAGCCGATCGCCGCGGCCCGCAATGCCGCCTGGGTGGGCCGGATCGTGGACGTGCTGATCGAACAGGAAAACCCCAGCACCGGTGAGATGCTGGGTCGCTGCGCCCGCTTTGCCCCGGAGGTGGACGGGGAGGTGCGGGTGAGTCCCGGAGCGGGGGGACTCTGCGCCGCCCCCGGCACCCTGGTGGCGGTGCGCATCACCGCCGCCGACACCTACGACCTGCTCGGGACCGTGGTGGGAACGGTGCCCGAGCTCAGATCAGCTTGATGCCGCGCAGCACGATCGATGCGGCAATCGCAACGGCGATGCCGCCGCCCATCAGACCGAGGTAGATCGCGACACCCATGGCTTGGCCAACAAATGGTGATGCCATTACAGCAGAATGGCGGGCGGCAAAGCCCCCCTCGCAAACCGCCTAGGCTTCGGCAAAATTGAACGGCCATCAGCGCAGCCCCAGCGCCCCTGCTCAGCCCAGTTCCATCGCCAGCTCTGCTGCCTGCATGCGCACCCTCTTCGTCTACCCCGAGTTCCCGAAAACCTTCTGGAGCTACGAAAAAATCCTCGAGCTGATCGACCGCAAGGTTCTGCTGCCACCGCTGGGACTGGTGACCGTGGCCGCCCTGCTTCCCCAGCAGTGGGAGATGAAGCTGGTTGATCGCAACGTGCGCGAGGTGACCGAGGCGGAATGGGATTGGGCCGAGCTGGTGGTGATCTCGGGAATGATCGTGCAGAAGGCCGACATGGCCGTGCAAATTGGCAAAGCCAAGCAGCGCGGCATCCCCGTGGCCGTCGGCGGGCCCTTCGCCAGCTCCACCCCGGATGCACCGGAACTCGACCTGGCGGATTTCAAAATTCTTGATGAAGGTGAAATAACCCTGCCGATGTTCATCGAGGCCCTGGAACGGGGTGAGCGCAACGGCCGCTTCAGCTCGGATGGTGTCAAACCGGATGTCACCGGTACACCGATTCCTCGCTTTGATCTTCTCGAGCTGAGCGCCTACTCGGAAATGTCCGTGCAGTTCTCCAGGGGCTGCCCCTTCCAGTGTGAGTTTTGCGACATCATCGTGCTCTACGGCCGCAAGCCGCGCACCAAGAACCCTGATCAACTCATTGCCGAGCTCCAATACCTCTACGACCTGGGCTGGCGTCGATCGGTCTTCCTGGTGGATGACAATTTCATTGGCAACAAGCGCAATGTGAAACTCCTGCTGCCCTTGCTGAAGCAATGGCAGATCGACCACGGCTTCCCATTCAGTTTCGCCACGGAGGCTTCCGTTGATTTGGCCGCCGATGATGCTCTGATGCAGATGATGGTGGAATGCCGTTTTGAGAGCGTCTTCCTCGGCATTGAAACCCCGGACGAATCCAGCCTCGAAACAGCTGGAAAACTTCAAAACACCCGCAGTTCACTGGAGGATTCAGTCAACAAGATCACGTCCTACGGCTTGCGGGTGATGGCCGGTTTCATCATCGGTTTTGATGGTGAAAAAGAGGGAGCGGGTCGAAGAATTGTCGAATTCGTCACCCGTACCGGCATCCCCCACGCGATGATGGGGATGCTGCAGGCGCTCCCCAACACGGCCCTTTGGCATCGCCTCGAGCGGGAAGGTCGTCTGATCGAAGGCAAGGCCTCAGCCAAAGGGGTCAACCAGACCAACCTGCTCAATTTCACCCCAACCCGGCCGATTCGCGACATCGCCAACGAGTATGTCGACGCCTTTGGCGCCCTGTATGAGCCCAATGCCTTTATCGACCGCGTCTACTCCTATTTCCTAAAACTACCTCCACAAAAATACAAACAGCTGGTTGTACCGGGCAGCCGTCCATCCAAACCTCCCAGCTGGATCGACCTGCGGGCCCTGGGCATCGTGCTCTGGCGCCAAGGCCTCAAGCGGGACACCCGGGTGCGGTTCTGGAAAGCTCTTTACGGCATGTACCGCCAGAACCCCAAGCGCCTGATCGGCTTCATCTCAATCCTGGCCCACAACGAACACTTCCTCGAATACCGCGCCATCGTGCGACGCGAGATTGAAGAACAGCTCGCCGTTCTGCCGCCCGATCCCCCCAAGGCCCCGGCCGAACCGAGTCGCGAACTGCAGCCGGTCTGAAGTCAATCCTGCACGTAGTCCAGGCCCTGCTCCATGCAGGCCTGGGCCCGCTGCAGCTCCCGGCCCAGGTAGAGGGCGTGATCGAGGCAGCTGAGTGGATAGGGGCCCGGCCCCTCGGTGAGGGCGATGCCGAGCTGCTTGGCCGTGCGGCCCCGGAACACGGCCAGGGGTTGGCGTGGGGGGCCGCCGCCGCGGCAACTGAGCACCTCACCGGTTTGCGGATCGGTGGCCAGGCCGCGCCGATCGATCCCGTTGCCGTAGTGCTCGGCCACCAGCTCCTGGGCCTCGCGATCGAGGCGAATCAGGAAATAACCAGCTGGATCAAGGGCGATAAACCGCTGGGAAAGCTGGTCATCGAGCTGTTGGCGGGAGGCGGGCTGCTCAGGCATGGGGTGGATCGTAGGCAGCCGTGAAGGGCAGCTCCGCATTCATGGCAGCCATCGCCTCGGCCATTTCGGCGTTGGCCCCCGGCAACCACTGACGCAGGATCGCCGCAAAGCGCGGATCGCTCCAGCGATGCAAGCTGACCCGGGGCTGGGCCACAAAGCCCCGGCGCCGCTTGTGGCTACCGCCGGCACCGGGATCGAAGTGGCGGATGCCGTTGGCGATCGCCCATTCAATCGGCGCGTAGTAGCAAACCTCAAAGTGGAGGCAGTCGATCTCTTCATCGCTGCCCCAGTAGCGGCCCCAGAGGTGGTCACCGCCGCGAACACAGAGCGACATCGCCACAGGTTCGAGGGGATCCTCTCGGTGGGCACTGAAGAGCACCAGGTGGCTGCGCAGGGCCCGATCCCCAGCCAGGGCGTCAAAGAAGGCCTCGCTGAGGTACTTGCTGCCCCAGGCTCCCCAGCGGCTGCAGTGCTGGGCGTAGAAGTGGTGCATCCGCCGCACCAGCTCCGGCGGGATGGCCTCGCCGGCCAGGGCGGAAACCTCCAGGCCCGCGGCCGCCACCGCCTGCCGCTCCCGCTTGATGTTGCGGCGCTGGTTGGCATTGAAGCTGGCCAGGTAGGCGTTGAAATCGGGGTGGCCCGGGTTGGTCCACAGGCTCTGCTGGTTGACCCAGGCGGCACAGCCAGCCGCCTCGGCCAGCGGCTGCCAGGCGGGATCGACATAGAGAAAGTTGCAGCTGAGGATGGCGTTCTGGCGACAGAAGGCATCGATCTGCTCCATCAGCAGCACCGTGATCGCGGCGGCGTCCTCGGCGGGGTCGATCAGGAAGCGATAGCCCTGAACCGGGCTCACCGGGCTCATCCCCACCAACTTCGGGTAGTAGGCCAGGCCGAGCTGGCCAGCGAGCTGGGCAAAGCTCTGGTCAAACACAAATTCGCCGTAGCTGTGACCTTTGAGAAAAAGGGGGGCCACCGCCACCAACTGCCCGGCCCGCCAGAGACCCAGGTGGCAGCTCTGCCACCCCTGGCGGGGCACGATGCTGGCACTGGCCTCCAGCTGCTGCAACCAGCGCCAGCGGTAAAAGGGCAGACCCTGGGGATGGGCCGCGGCCAGCAGACCATCCCAGCAGGGCTCGGGGATGGCGGCCAGGCTCTGGTGCCAGCGGGCCTGCAACTCAGCCATGGCAGGCAAAACGGCTGACAACGGGTCGGGGGGCAAAACTAGCCCCAGCTGCACCATGGCGGTGCCCCAACCCCTATCGGCCCTGTTTGTCCCTGGCTTGCTGGCCAATCTGCTGGGTGCCAATCTGCTCCTGCCGGTGCTGCAGCTGCTGCGCCCCCAGCTGGAGCAGCGCATCCAGGCCGTGTGCGTCAAAACTGCGTCGGCCGGCAATGCCAGCGTCGTCGCCCGACTGGAATCCCCCTGCGCCCAACTGGCCAAGCCCACCAGCCAGTGCCTGGTTGAGGAAACCGCCGAGAGCCCGCGCAGCCTGGCGGTGCTGGGCGAAATGGTTCGGGGTGATTTCGGGGTTGAAAGCGAGGTGGTGGTGAAACGCTG
This sequence comes from Cyanobium sp., assembly GCA_965662115.1. Taxonomy (GTDB): domain Bacteria; phylum Cyanobacteriota; class Cyanobacteriia; order PCC-6307; family Cyanobiaceae; genus Cyanobium_A. Next base: position 16,096 of record CBFIGH010000037.1, on the reverse strand, counting down.
CCTGGCCCGCATGCTGGGGCTACCCGCCACCAGCCTCGAGGCCATTCCCCTCAAGGAACTGGTTCAGGGTTTCGCCAAACCCCGCCGGTAGCGCAGCAGCACCGCATCGTCCTCCAGCCGGCGGTGCTCCTGGAGGTGCCACTCGCCCCGCCCCAGGGCCGTCTGCAGGGGCAGCCAGAGGTGGGGGCCGCCCAGCAGCCGTGGGCAGAGGCTGAGCTGCAGCTCATCGAGCCAATCCCCCTCCAGGAGGCTGCCGGCCAGGGCTGCCCCCCCCAGCACCACCAGCCGCGACAAACCGCGCTCCCCCAGGGCATCGAGGGCGGAGGCCCAGCCATCCCAATCGAGCCTGGCCTGGAAACCCGGCAGGGCTGGCGCCCCCGCTGGGGCCAGCAACCAGCGTTCCAGGGGCTGGCGCCAGAACGGCAGCGCGGCGGGGATCACGGCGGAGCGGCTGACCACCACCGCCACCGGTTGCTCGGAACGGCCGGCGGCGGCCCGCTGGGCGAGCAGATCCTGGCCGTGGATGAGGCAGGTGGTGCCATGGAGGCGCAGGGTTTGCGCGCCGATCAGGCAGCCATCGGCCCAGGCCAGGGCCTCCTCCAACACCCGCCGATCCCCCGGACCAGCCAACTGGGCCGCTCCACCTTGCCGGGGGGCCAGCCGGCCATCGAGGCTCACGGCCAGCACCAGGCGCAGCAAGGGCCTCAGCCTGCCACCAGGGCTTCGAGGGCCGCAGGCACCATCTCGAGCTGGGGGGTTTCGGCAAACACCTCGGCGGCGTTGTTGGGGCTTTCCTGCAGGCGCACCTTGTGCAGCCGGGCTCCGGTCGCGGCAATCGGGGCGCTCAACAGATCGGCGATGTGCAGGGCGATGTTCTCGGCGGTGGGCACGGTGCTGGCGAAATGCTCCACGTCCTTGTTCAAAAAGGTGTGATCGAAGGGCTCCACAACCAGGTCGTCCACGAGCCGCTGCAGGGCGGCCAGATCGCAGACCATGCCCGTGCGGGCATCGATGCGGCCCCGCACGGTGACATCGAGCAGATAGTTGTGGCCATGGCCATGGGGCCGGGCGCACTTGCCATAGATCGCCTCGTTTTCGCCCTGGGAGAGCTCGGGCCTCGCCAGGCGGTGGGCGGCGGCGAAGTGGGTGCGGATCGAGAGAAAGGCTTCCATGGGGGTCGGGTCGGGGCCGGGGGCGAGCAGGTCGACCCAGAGGGTGTCGGTTTCAAACAGGCGCAGGCCCACGAGGGGGAGCTGGGGGCCCAGGCGGGCCCAGATGGCCTGGCAGAGGGCTTCGGTGGTGGGCAGGCACCCCGCCGGCGAGCTCAGGTCAAATTCCGGCCAGGCTTCGTTGAGGAAACGAAAGTTGAGCTGGTCGGTCACCTCCTGCCGAATGGCGTGCTTCACCTCCGAAAGGTTGAGCACCATGCCATCGCCATCGAGCGGCCCGCCCATGGCCACGATCAGGGTGTAGTTGTGGCCGTGGCCGGGCGCCAGGCTGCAGGGGCCAAAGCGGGCTTGATTCTGCTCGGGGCTGAGTTCGGGCAGCCAATAGAGATGGCTGGCACTGAAGCAGGCCCGGCGTGTGATCACGCAGGCACGGCCCCTGCCATGGCTGGGAAGCACCGCTGGGGCGGTTGCAGTTGCCGTCATCGCCCGAGGTCGGTGGCTTCCCATCTTAGAAACGGGCTCAGGGCCCCGGCGCCGATGGCATGACCCCCCCAAAAAAAATCACCCATCAGGCCCTGGCCCAGAGGCTCAAGGGCCTGAACATCTATCTGGTTGGCATGATGGGCGCCGGCAAAAGTGCGGTGGGCCCACCCCTGGCGAGCGCCCTGGGCTACCGCTTTCTCGATGCCGATGACGCCATCACCCAGGTGGCAGGCCGCAGCATTGCTGACATCTTCGCCAGCGAGGGGGAGGCTGGTTTTCGAGACTTGGAAAGGGCCGTGCTGGGCCAGATCGCCGCTTGGCATTCCCTCGTGGTAGCCACCGGCGGCGGGGTGGTGACCCGGCCGGAAAACTGGGGCGCCATGCGCCAGGGCGTGGTGGTGTGGCTGGATGCCCCAGCCCCCCTGCTGCTGGAGCGGCTGCAGCGCGACCCAACGCCGCGGCCCCTGTTGCAAAGCGAGAGCCCCGCCACCCGCCTGGGCGAACTGCTGAGCCAGCGGCGGCCCCTCTACGGCCAGGCCGACCTGCGCATCCAGCAGGCTGGGGACGATCCTGCCCAGGTGGCCTTGGCGGTGCTGGCAGGGCTGCCCGCCATCCTCAAGCAGCCTGTGGAGGCGCCCCAGGGCCCGATCAGCCTGCGCGATGCCGATGGCAACAGCGCCGCCTCACTCAACTGAGCCGGGGGGCTCAATCCGCACGGCAAACCACTGAATCGCCCGCCCAGGGGCGAGCTCGAGTTCGCAGGCCGTTTCCAGCAGCCGCTGGGCCCGCTCGCCGGAGCTGGCCAGGGCCGCCAGATCGGCCGGCATGGGCTCGAGTTGCTCGAGTTGGGCCGCAAGCCAGGCCAGGGTTTCGGCCGCGGTCAGAATCCGCTCGGCCCCGCCGGGCTCAAGCACCACGTAATGATCAAGCTCCCGCAGGAGGGGATCGGACATGCCAGGAGCCCTATTCGCACCCATCCTGGCGCTGCTGCTGGCCATGGGCCCGGCCGGCCTGGCGGAGCGGGCCCAGCTCTGGCCCGCGTGGCGCTTGCCGGCACCGCTGGCCCGCCCCTCCCACCAGCCTGGACAGCAGGACCTCACCTATCCCGACTGGATGGCAGGCCGCTGGCAGGTGCACAGCGAGACGCTCGACGTGGTGGTGCAGTTTGGGGCCAATGGCGATGGTGCCGTGGTGGGCGATCGCCAGGGCAACGCCGCGGCGATCGGCAGGGCGCTGTTGGGGGACGCCCTGCTCGCGGTGGCGGATGACCCCTCCAACCCCAACCGCCAAATCGCCCGTCTGGCCGGACAACAACAGCTCGAATCCACCGTGGTGGGGCGCCGCAGCGAAAGGCCGGATCGGGATCACTTCTGGGCCGATGAACTGGCCCTGCAGGTGCTGCACGGGCCTGGCGAGCCGCGGGTGAGCCGGGTGGAAACCCTCAGCCACTACAGCCGCAACGGCGACGGCACGGTGAGCGCCGAGCAGTGGCAGGCCAGCTATCCCTCTCCCGCCCTGGGATTGGCCGCCGCCGCCAGCAGCAGCAGCCACTTCGAGCTGGCCCTGACGCCGATCAGCCCAGCTGGGCAGCCGAGCCCCGACCCGCTTCCGCCGCAATCCGATCGCGCCAGCTAAACAGCGGCTCGAGCAGGGGATGTTCGGCGATGCCACCAACCCCCAGACCCGCCAGCGGGGCGCCGCTGCTGGCCGGAAAGCGCAACAAGCCCAGCTGGGCCACCACGGCCAGGTCGGCCAGGGAGAGCCTGCTGCCCACCAGGTAGGGCTGCTCAGCAACCAGCAGGGCCAGCTGTTCCAGGTTGGTTTGCAGCTGCTGGCGCTCGGCGACGCCGATCACGGTGGCCACCGCCTCACCCACGCTGGCCATCACCCCACTGGGCAGGCTGGTGACCAGCTGGCGCAAGGCGCCCGGGGTGGAATCGGGCAGCAGGGCCGAGCGGAGCACGGGATCGGTCGCCGCGGCCTGCACCAGGGCCAGCCGGCAGCCAGCCGCCAGGGCCGTGTCGGCCCAGTCTTCCACCAGCAACACCCTGGCCCGCTCCGCCGGAGCCTCCGGCAGCAGCTGCGGCTCGGGGTGGTGCCGCTCGAGATAGAGGGCAATGGCGGTGGAATCGGCGATCACCTCGGCCCCATCCACCAGCACGGGCACCTGGCGCTGGCCGGAGAGGCGGAACAGCTCCAACTGGCCGAGGCCAGGAGTGACTTCCACCACGGTGGCATCGAGCCGTTTGGCCGCCAACACGAGCCGCACCTTCTCGCAAAAGGCGGAATGCCTGAACTGATACAGCTCCATCGCTCCAATCCGGCCTCTGGGCGGCAGAGTAGCGAGCACGCAGCAACGACCGACCAAGCCCAGCCGATGAAGGACTTCCTCCTCAACCTGACGCGCTACCCGCGCTACCTGGTGGCCTTTGGCCTGGGCGTGGCCAATTCGGTCTTCGAACCCCTCGCCGCCCGGGGCCGCAATCCGGTCACGGCGGTGGCCCTGATCGGCGCCAGCATCAGCGGTTTGTTGAGCCTGGCCCTGATCCTGCATGCGATGGTGAATCCCGCACCGCTGGCGTAGCCATGGCACAGAGCCGAAGGGTGGAGCGGGTGGCCTCCCTGATCCGCCGGGAAGTCAGCGAGTTGATGATCGGTGGGATCAAGGACGAACGGGTCAGCCTGGGGATGGTGAGTGTGACCAGTGTGGAGGTGGCCGGCGACCTGCAGCACTGCAAGATTTTCGTCAGCATCTACGGCAGCGATGACGATCGCCGCCAGGCCATGGAGGGCCTGGGCTCGGCCAGCGCCTATGTCAAAGGGGAGCTGGGGCGGCGGCTGAAGATGCGGCGCACCCCGGAGGTGGTGTTTGTGCTGGATCGGGGCATCGAAAAGGGCACGTCGGTGCTCGGCTTGCTCAACCGACTCGAAGGTGAGCGGCAGATCAAGGGCGAACCAGCCGAAGCCAGTGACCTCTGAACCCTCCCCGGGCCCCAAGGTCGATGCGGACCTGGCAAGGCTGATCCACGCGCTGCTGGTGGTGCGAACCAGCGGCCGGCTGGCCGATCACCAGCGCGGCTATCCCCGTTGGGAACTGGCCAATGCCCCCCTGCGCCGCTTGCTCGAGGCGGGCCTGGGGGGCGTCATCCTGCTGGGCGGCAGCGCAGCCGAGCTGGCCCTGCGCTGCGCCCAGCTGCGCCGTTGGGCGGACCAGCCCCTGCTGCTCTGCGCCGATGTGGAGGAGGGGGTGGGCCAGCGGTTTGACGGAGCCACCTGGCTGGTGCCCCCCCTGGCCCTGGGCCGCCTGTTCAACCGCGAGCCCGAGCGGGCCACCGCCCTGGCCGAGCGCTACGGACGCTGCACCGGCCGGGATGCCCGGGCAGTCGGGCTCAACTGGGTGTTAGCGCCGGTGTGTGACGTCAACAACAATCCCGCCAACCCAGTGATCAACGTGCGGGCCTGGGGGGAAGACCCGGCCTCGGCAGGAACCCTGGCGGCGGCCTTCCTGCGCGGCGTTCAGGCTGAAGGGGTGCTCAGCTGCGCCAAGCACTTTCCCGGCCACGGCGACACCAGCAGCGACTCCCACCTCACCCTGCCCCTGCTGCCCCACAGCAGGGAGCGGCTGGCGCGCATGGAATTGCCACCCTTTGAGCGGGCGATCGCCGCCGGAGTGGCCTCAGTGATGACCGCCCACCTGATGCTGCCCGCCCTCGATGGCGAGCGGCCCGCCACCCTCTCCAGGCCCGTGCTCACCGGCCTGCTCCGCCAGGAACTGGGCTTTGCCGGCCTGATCGTCACCGATGCCCTGGTGATGGAGGCCATCACCGGCCGCTACGGCGCCGGAGAGGCTGCGGTGTTGGCCCTGGAGGCCGGTGCCGATCTGGTGCTGATGCCCGCCGACGCCGACGCCGCCGTTGGGGCGATCGCCGCAGCGGTGCAAGCAGGGCGTCTGGACAGGGAGGCCTTGGAGGCCAGTGCCGAGCGACGCCGGCGGGCCCTGGCCAGGGTCGCGGCAGGGGCCAGGGCGGCCAACCCCGAAGCGGCCGCCACGCCCGACCAGGCCCTGGCCCTGGAATTGGTGCGCTCCAGCCTGGAGGCCACCCCAGCGGGGCCCCAGGCTCCTGGCCCGCCAGGGGTGAACCTGATCAGGCTGGATTCGGCCCTGGCCGCAGCCTTCCTGCCCCCCACCGCGGCGGCGGTGGCGCTACCGGAGGCCCGCGGCTGGCGCACCCTGCTGGTGGAGGGGCGCAGCCCCAGCCCCTGGAGCGGCGAGGCCGGGGCCCCGCTGGCCCTGGAGCGGCTGGGGCCTGGGCCCGTGCTGCTGCAGCTGTTCGTGCGGGGCAATCCCTTTCGGGGCAGCGCCGACAGCGCCGAGCCCTGGGCCGCCGCCCTGGGACAACTGGTGGCCTGCAACCGCCTAGCGGGGCTAGTGGTCTACGGCAGCCCCTACCTCTGGGAGGAACTGCGGCCGCTGCTACCGCCGGGCGTCGCCGGGGTCTATAGCCCCGGCCAGATGCCCCTGGCCCAGGCCGAAGCCCTCGGCAAGCTGAGCTTCGAGCCGATGCCAGCTGAACATAGTTTTACAACGTGATCTTGACAACTTAAACCTTGGCGCAATCCCCCTACCATTCAACCTATTTAAAAGGCACCTGGTATCCCGTTACTTGCTCCAAGAAGATCAAGAAAAATCAGCTGTTTAAATCCAAAGTTGCCGATACATCGATTGTTCTCACCAGGCTCGATAGGCCCTGCGCCCTGGTTGACAGCTGCCCCCATCGCGGCTTTCCCCTCAGCTATGGATCGATCCATGGCAATGACATCCAATGCAAATACCATGGCTGGAGAATCAGTGCCAGCAATGGAGACTGCATCCATATCCCCTGCCTGACTGAAGCCCAAAGGCAGCTCGGCCTTGAAACCAAAATCAAATCGATGCGACTTCCCTGCGTCGACCGTGGTGGCCTGACCTGGGTCTACGTCGCCTCTAGCCATGAAGAGCCGACTGCCTGCCTCGAATCGCTTCCGGCACCTTTCGATCGAGATCCGAATGTCTATATTGAAAGGATTTTCAAGGCCGACAGAGATTTTATGCCCAGTGCGCGCGGGTTCACACTCAAGCGCCATGTCATTCCAAACTCCGCCAAGCCCTACAAGCTTCTCGGGGAGCCTGTTCAAACGGAAATACGCTTTGAACTGCCCTCGCTGAGGCTCGAAATCATTGAGGGAACCCGCCATGCCGCTTGCTCGTTGACGGTTCTTGCCCCGATCGACAACCAGACCACGCGGGTGCACCAGTGCCTGTACTGGAGCTCGCCCTGGCTGCTGCCAGCCAAACCCATTTTGAAGCTGCTTGGCGAAGTCTTCCTCGATCAAGATCGCGTTGTTGTTGAGCAACAACAAGAGGGGCTTGAACACCATCCTCCATTAACCTTGATTGAGGGTGCAGACACACAGGCCAAATGGTATTTGCGCATCAAACGTGAAATGGAACGCTGCCAACGGGAAGGCAGCAGCTTCACCAATCCACTCAGCCCAGCCAGCCTGGAATGGATGTGCTGATTGACGCCCATGCTCAGCCTCTCGATGATCGTGCGCAACGAAGCCGAGCGGCTGGAGCGCTGCCTGGCCTCGGTAGCCGGCTTTGTGGACGAGATCGTGCTGGTGGATACGGGCTCCGACGACGCCACCATCGCCATCGCCGAGGCCTGCGGTGCCGTGGTGCACCAGCTTCCCTGGCCAGGGGATTTCGCCCCAGCCCGCAATGCGGCCCTGGAGCTGGTTCGGGGCGACTGGGTGCTGGTGCTCGACGCCGATGAGTGGCTGCTGAGCGAGGCCCGCGAGCCCCTGCGCAGCCTGATCGCCCAGCCAGACCTGCTGCTGGTGAACCTGCTGCGCCAGGAGCGGGGGGCCGCCCAATCGCCCTACTCGAATGTGAGTCGCCTGTTCCGCCGCCATCCGGCGATTTGCTGGAGTCGGCCTTATCACGCGATGGTTGATGACAGCGTGCTGGCCCTGCTGGAGCGGGAGCCCCACTGGCGCCTGGCCGATTGCGGTGTGCCGGCCCTGGCCCACGACGGCTATCGGCCCGAGCAACTGGCCAAGGGCGCCAAGGCCGAGCGGCTGCGCCAGGCCATGGAGGCGGAGCTGGCCACCCACCCGGGCGACCCCTACGCCTGCGCCAAGCTGGGCAGCCTGGAGGTGAGCGAAGGCCAGCGCGAACGCGGCATCGCCCTGCTGGAGCAAGGGCTAGCCCAGTGCCCGAGCTCCAGCCACCCCGTGCGCTACGAGCTGCTGCTGCACCTGGCGATCGCCCTGGCCAGCAGCGACCCGGGTCGCGCCGCCCAGCTCTACCGCCAGGCCCTGGAACTGCCCCTGCCGGCCCGGCTCAGCCTGGCAGCCCGGCTCAACCTGGCCGGCCTGCTGCTGGAGGCCGGCGCCCTGGAGGAGGCCTGCAACCTCTGCCAGGGCGCCACCACGGCAGCCCCGGAGCTGGCCTTGGGCTGGCTGCAACTGGGGCTCAGCGAGCGGCGGCGTGGCCGCTTGCCGGAGGCGATCAGCGCCTATCGCGCCGCCTTGGCGAGGGATCCGAACCTGGCCAGCGCCGAGCAGAATCTGGCGGTGGCCCTGCTGCTGGGCGGCGATCTGGCGGGGGCCCGCGCCGGCTTCGCTCGGGCGATCCGCCTGCTTGAGCAGCAAAACCGCGGGGCCGAAGCTGCGGCGCTGCGGCGCCAGGCCGGGGCCATGGTCAAGCTGGATGGGCCGTGACCGCCCAAGCTCCCATGCCATTGCTGAGCGGCCGCACGATCGCCGTCACCCGAGCTGAAACCCAGCTGGGTGAAGCCCGGCGCCTGTTTGAGGCGGCGGGGGCCGCGGTGGTCGACCTGCCGGCCCTGGTGGTGACACCGCCGGATGAATGGGGGCCGCTCGACGATGCCCTGGCCGAGCTCGATGGGTTCCACTGGCTGGTGTTTTCCAGTGGCAACGGCGTGGAGGCCGTCGACAAACGACTGCGCCGGCTGGGGCGCAGCCTGGCCCACCGCCCCACCAGCCTCAAGATTGCCGCCGTGGGGCGCAAAACGGCCCTGCAGCTCGAGGCCCTCGGTGCCCCCGCCGACTTCATCCCGCCCCGTTTCGTGGCCGACAGCCTGCTGGAGCACTTCCCCACACCCGGCTGGGGCCTGCGGCTGCTGCTGCCGCGGGTGCAGAGCGGCGGCCGCACCCTGCTGGCGGAGGCCTTCGCCGAGGCCGGCGCCCGGGTGGTGGAGGTGGCGGCCTATGAAACCCGCTGCCCGCCGGGCCTACCCAGCGCTGCGGTGGCGGCCCTGGAACAGGGACGCCTGGATGCGATCACCTTCAGCAGCGGCAAAACCGTCAGCCACACCTGCACGATGCTCGAAGCGGCCTTTGGGCCGGGCTGGGCCGGCCACTTGGCGGGCGTGGCCGTGGTGTCGATCGGGCCCCAGACCAGTGAACGCTGCCGCGCCCTGCTGGGCCGGGTGGATGGGGAAGCCGACCCCCACGATCTGGCGGGCCTGGTGGAGGCCTGCGGCCGCTGTCTGGAGGGGCGACCCCAGGATTAGGGGTAGCGGGTTTCGACCAGGTCGCGGAAACGGTCGAGGTTGGCCTGGAGCTCCTTGGTGACGATTCCGCCCAAGATGCTCGGCTCCATCAGGGGCGCCAGGATGCCGGGCAGCTCGTAGCTGACGCTGAGTTTCACCGCCGTCAGCCCCCCATCCTGGGGATAGAAACGCACGGCCCCCTTGGTGGGCAGGCCCCCAACCGATTCCCAGTGCAACTGCTGGGCCTCGACCCGGTGGCTGATGCGGGCCTTCCAGTGGAAGCGAAACCCCTGGGCCGCCAGGGTCCAGTCGGTGAGATCGGGATCATCGGGTTCGGTGACCACCGATTCGATCCAACGCATCCAGCGGGGCATGGATTCCAGGTCGCTCCACACCTCCCACACACTCTCCACCGGGGCGCGGATCTCGGTGGTGACGCTGTGCTCAAGCCATCGGCCCATGGGATGTCCTACGCGAGCGTGGTGGGGGTGGCCAGGATCGCCGCGGCGGCCAGACGCCCGCTCATCGTGGCGCCTTCCATCGAATCGATGTAGTCCTGCTTGGTGTAGCTGCCGGCCATGAAGAAATTGGAAACTGGCGTGCGCTGATCGGGCCGGAAAGGCTCCATGCCGGGAGCCTCTCGATAGAGCGACTGGGCCAACTTGACCACATTGCTCCAGACCAGCTTCAAGTTGGCGGCGGAGGGGAAGAGGGCGCGCACCTGGGCATCGGTGTGGGCCACGATCTGGCCGGTTTTGGCGGGGATCCAGCGATCCCCCGGCGTCAGCACGCATTGGAGCAGGGAGCCCAGCCCCTCCTGGCGGTAGTCCGCCGGGCTGGCCAGGGCCAGGTCGGCGAAGCAGCTGAAGTCGGCGTCGGCGGTGTAGAGCAAATTGTTGAGCCCGCTGGGATGGGCCAGATCAACCCGGGCGGCCTCCGCCTCAGGGGACTGGCCCAGCTCGGTCACCCAGCCGTCATAACGCAGCTGCACCGTGGCCACCGGCACCGCTTCGAGTTTGTAGAGGTTGTCGAACAGGGGCCAACGCCGCCAGGCCGGCGGGATCAGCCGCTGGATGCCGGGCACATCGCAGGCGGCGAGGTAGGCATCGGCCTGCACCGTGATCTCGCCGTCGGGGGTGCCGAGGCTGAGGCCGGTGACACGGCTGTCGCCGGCGGCAGGAGCTTCAAAGTGCACCTCGCTGACCCGGTGGCGCAGGTGCAGGCGGCCGCCGCGCTGCTGGATGTAATTGAAGATCGGGCCAGTGAGCCAGCGGTGCGGCGAACCCTTGAGCAGGTTGAGCTTGGAGGCCTCGGTTTTGGAGGCAAACATCATGAAGATGGTCAGCATGCAGCGGGCCGAGATCGCCTCGCAGTCGATGAAGCCGAGCGCGTAGGCGATCGGATTCCACATCCGCTTGATGCTCTGCTCGCTGCCGCCGTGGCCCAGGAACCACTGCTGGAAGCTGATCCGATCGAGATCACGGATCACCTTCATGGCGCCCTCGTAGTCGACCAGACCGCGCACGATCGGGCTGGTGCCGAGGGCCAGGGCATTGCGCAGCTTGTCGGTCCAGCCGAGTTGGGGGGTGGTGAAAAAGGCCTTCAGCCCGTTGAAGGGGGCGCCGAGGCCAAAGCGGAAATCGAGCTCGCGCAGATCACCACCAGTGTTGACGAACAGGTGGGTGTGGTCTTTGGGGAGCAGGTTGTCGATCGCCCCCACCTTGCGCATCAGGGCAAACAGGTTGGTGTAGTTGAACAAGAAGACATGCAACCCCATCTCGATGTGGTTGCCATCCCCATCCACCCAGCTGCCCACCTTGCCGCCCAGAAACGGCCGAGCTTCATAGAGATCCACCTGGTGGCCGGCGTCCACCAGATCCACCGCCGCCGCCAATCCGGCCAATCCAGCTCCCACGATGGCGACCTGCACCCTGCTTTTCGCTCGAATTGGCTACGACTCTATGGAGATGCCCCACCAGGCAGTGGCTGGGCAGCCTCCATACACTGGGTAAACCAGGCTGACGCGTTCGATGAGCACCGAGACCGCCACAGCGCAGATGGCCACTCAGGAGATAGCCCCCCAGGAGATGGCCACCCACACCGGCCGGGACGGCAAGGGAATCCTGATCACCGACACGGCGATCAAACAGCTCGGCAGCCTGATCCCCCAGCAGGGCGCCGGCAAGGTGTTGCGGGTGGGCGTGCGCTCAGGGGGCTGCAGCGGCATGAGCTACACGATGGATTTCATCGATGCCGCCGAGATCCGCGCCGACGACGAGCGCTACACCTACGAACCGGCCGGGGCGCCCAGCTTTGAGGTGGTGTGTGATCCCAAGAGCCTGCTCTACATCTATGGGATGCAGCTCGATTTCTCCACGGCCCTGATCGGCGGCGGCTTCAATTTCAGCAACCCCAATGCCAGCCAGACCTGCGGCTGCGGCAGCTCGTTTGCGGTCTAGGCCATGGCCAGGCTCCAGAGCGCAGAGCTTCCGGCTGATCTGGATCTGGTGGTGCTGTTCGGCTCGCGGGCCAAGGGCCGGGCGAGCAGCCGGAGCGATTGGGACCTGGGCGTGCGCTTCGGGCCAGGCTCAGCCGCAAGCCCAGCGGACCCCATGCGCCTCTACCGCCTGGACTGGGAGCTGGCTGCGGCCCTGGGTTGCTCCAGTGATGCGGTGGATGTGGTGGACCTCGACCAGGCCTCCTACCTGCTGCAACGGGTGGTGGCCGAAGACGGCCAACCCCTGTTTGAACGCCGGCCGGGCCTGTTTGGCAGCTTTTGCTCGCGGGCGATTCGCCAGTGGGCCGATTGGCTGCGCAACCGACTCGTGCACGACTATGAGGCCATTGACCCCGGCCGGGTCTATGACGCCATGGCCATCGCCCTGGCCGATTTCGATGCCCTGATCGGCCAGCTAGCCGCCCGGATGGCAATCTGAGGGCATGCCCAGGCCTGCCACAACGCCATGACCAGCGAAGCACCCGCCGCCGCCGCCTCGCTGTTCGAGCAAGCCCTGCAGCGCTATCAAGATGGCAGCCCCCTGCCGGAGGTGCTGGCCAGCTTCGAGCTGATCACCCAGCAGGAGCCACGGCTCTCGGCCGGTTGGACCTGCCTGGCCTGGCTGCAGCTGCTGGTTGACCAACCCCAGCAGGCCCTGCGCTCGGCCAAAACCGCCGTTCGGCTCAATGGTCAGGATCCCCAGGCGCGCATCAACCTGAGCCTGGCCATGCTGGAAACCGGCGCCAAGGGGGTGCGCGAGCACATTGAGATCGTGCAGCGGGTGATCGCCATGGCCCCCGAGATGGCGGCTGACATCAACGCTGCGATCGCCGATGGGCTCCAGCGCAAACCGGGCTGGAAGGCGATGCAAAAAGTGAAGGCCTGGCTGGCGGCTTGAAACCGGTTCTGCTGCTCAGCAACGGCCATGGGGAAGACCTCAGTGGCGCCCTGGTGGCGGCCGAATTAATCCAGCGCGGCATCGCCGTCGAAGCCCTGCCGTTGGTGGGCCATGGCTCCAGCTACCGCCAGCTGGGCATCCCGGTGTTGGGCCGCACCCGCAGCTGCAGCACCGGCGGCCTGGGCTACACCAGCCTGGCGGGGCGGCTCAGCGAACTGCTGGAGGGGCAGATGGCCCATGTGCTGGCCCAGCTGCTGCTGCTGTGGCGGCGGCGCCGCCGCTACGGCCTGGTGCTGGCGGTTGGCGACCTGCTGGCCGTGCTGGGGGGCTGGCTCTCGGGGCTGCCCACGGCGGTGTATCTGGTGGCCTACTCGAGCCACTACGAAGGCCGGCTGCGGCTGCCCTGGCCCTGCGACTGGCTGCTGGGCCGGCCTGGCATCCGGGCGATCTGGAGCCGGGATGGGCTGACCGCCGCCGACCTCAGTCGGCAACTGGGGCGGCCGGTGAGCTTCCTCGGCAACCCCTTTCTCGACGCGGTGAGCAGCAGCCCAGGCCCGGGGGCCGGGGGCGAGGAGCCGGAACTGCTGCTGGTGCCCGGCAGCCGCCTGCCGGAAGCGGCGCGCAATCTGGAGCTGATGTTGCAGCTGCTGACCCGGCTGCCGGCCGACTGGCTGGGCAACCAGCGGCTGCGGCTGCGGGCGGCCCTGGTGCCGGCCCTGGAGCGGGGCTGGATCAACCAGCTGGCCGGCCCGCTCGGCTGGCAGCTGCAAGGGGAGGGTCGGCTGGTGCGGGGGCCCCTGGAGGTGGAACTGGACTGGGGGGGGTTTGGGGCCCTGCTGCCCCGCGCCCAGCTGGTGCTCTGCAGCGCCGGCACCGCCGCCGAGCAGGCGGTGGGCCTGGCCAAACCGGTGCTGCAGCTACCGGGCCAGGGGCCCCAGTTCACGCCAGCGTTTGCCGAAGCCCAGCGGCGGCTGCTGGGTGCGGGGGTGTTCTGTGCCCCCGACCTGCCCGGCGCCGCCGAGCTGACCCGCCAGCTGCTCGATCAGCAGCTCGATCCGATCGCGGGGCCGGCCGCGCGGCAGCAGCTAGCGGCGATCGGCCTGGAGCGCATCGGCAGACCTGGCGGCAGCGAGGCGATGGCCAGGGCGATCATGAAGCTGCTTGCAACTCCGGCGCGATGACACCCCCCACCCCCCTGCAGCAGCTCAAGGGCGCCATGGACACCCTGTTGGTGGTGGATGTGTTTGTGGTGATCGCCGGGGCGCTGTGGTTTGCCGCAGCGGTGGCCCTGCACAGCCAGCACGTGGAGGCGCCGCTGGCCCTGTTCCAAAAGCTGTGGGAGCCGCTGTTTACCCCGGCGATCGGGCTGCTGATGGGGGCGGCCCTGCTCAGTGGGGTGCTGGGCTGGTGGCAGCGGCGAGGGCGCCGTTGAGATCGGGGTAATTGAAGCTGAATCCCTGGGCCAGCAGGCGCTCTGGCCGCACCTGCTGCCCCGCGAGCACCACCTGGGCCCCATCGCCGAGCAGCAGCTGCAGGATCGGCCCGGGCACCGGTAGCAGGCTGGGCCGGCCCAGCGCCTTGCCCAGGGCGGCGGCAAAGGCGCCCATGGTGGTGGGTTTGGGGCTGACCGCGTTGTAGACGCCGTTGTAGGAGCCGTCTTCCAGGGCGGTAGCGATCAGGCGGCAGAGGTCGTGGCGGTGAATCCAGCTCATCCACTGGCGGCCAGAGCCCACCGGGCCACCAAAGCCCATTCTGAAAACCGGCAGCATCTTGCCGAGGGCGCCGCCCTCGGGCCCGAGCACGATGCCGATGCGCAGCTTGACCAGACGACAACCGGGGGGCACCTGGTCGGCAGCGGCTTCCCACTGCTGGCAGATCTGGGCCAGAAAATCACGGCCGGCCGGGCTCGTTTCGCTGAACTGGGCCTCCAGACTGGAGCCGTAGAAGCCCACGGCGGATCCATTCACGAGCACCGCCGGGGGCGTTTCGAGCCGCGCCATGGCTGCCACCAGCAGCTCGGTGCTGCGCACCCGACTCTGCAGCAACAGCTCACGGTGGGCCGGCGTCCAGCGGCGCTCGGCGATCGGCTCACCAGCCAGGTTGACCACGCCATCGGCCTGGGACACCGCCGCGTCAAGGCCGTTGTGGGTCCAGCTGGAGGGATCGGCGGGATCGAGCTGAATGCAGCACAAGCGCTGGCCGACCAGGGCCGGGAAGGGCTGGGACTGACGGCTCACCAGGGTCAGCTCGTGGCCAAGCTCGAGCAGAAAGGGCACAAGCTCCCGGCCGACGAACCCCGAGCAACCCAGCAGCAGCAGGCGCATTCCTTAATTCCCACGCGTGGGCTGAGGCTAGGCGGTCGCGCCTGGCGCATGACCTGCGGCCTTAGCCTGTCACCAACTGGACTTCTTGCCATGGCTGATGCCCCCACTGCCGCCGGCTCGGCCACTGCCGATCCCGCTGCTCCAGCGATCCAGCCAGCACTCAAGAAAGGCAGCCTGGTGCGGGTCAACAGGCCGGCCTACGCCGGCAGCCTGGAAGCGAGCGCCAGCGATGGCCTGCCGGCCTATGTGATCGAGGGCCCTGGCGAGATCCTGACGATCAAGGGCGATTACGCCCAGCTGCGTTGGCGCCGGCCGGTGCCGGATGTGTGGCTGCGGCTGGATCAACTGGAGGCGTTTCCCGGCTGATGGCCACGGCTGACAAACCAGCTATCACTTGGCTACACGCATCCAAAGATCAGAGGAAACAAGCAGCAGCTCAGTTGAATAGCTCGATTAGCCATTGTCAATACGTGATCTCCAGTACCAAGGGCGTTTAGAGAGGTGCGCGACCGCAAAGATCACAATCCCATCCGCATGGCAGCGATAGATAATGGCAAACGGAAAATCCTTCACGAGCATCCGACGGGTATTATTCTTGTATGGCGAACCAGTCAAGGGATACAGAAGCGCACGCGACACAACCTCTCGAATTGAAGCTAGAAATCGAGCGCCCAATCCAGCTTCTTTATCTTCATAAAATTCTACTTCTTGAATCAACTCAAGCTTGGCTGCCTCCGCAAAGCGAGCAATTCTCACCGAAGCATCTCGCTCGCCTCAGCGAAAACAGCATCTGCACGATGGGTGGGCATCAAGCCTTGATCAAAAGCGTCTAGACGTCGCTCAATCTCTTCGTCCCAAGCCGAGTCGATCTCAATTGTCAAAGGTTGCAAAGACTCGAGCATCATTTCCGCAAGTTTTGCTCTGTCCTCTGGGCAGAGCGTTCGGGCTTGCTCTTCGAGTTGCTTCAGCAAGGGCATCATGCGACGAAGGCAGATAACGCTAAGAAAACTCTAGCCCCGGCGGCCGGGGAAAATCACAATCGAAGCTCACCAGCACCTTCTCACTCATGGAGGCTTGGCCTCGACGGCTTGATTGGAACCAGTACGTCGAGGTTGCGCATGCCGGATTGATCATCCGGCCTATGGACTGCACTAAACACATTCGAG
>CBFIGH010000036.1:0-31256 GCA_965662115.1 Cyanobium sp. | reverse complement strand
GGACCCGCCTGCGTACTGGCAACGTCAATGATGATCCTTTCGGCAGCAGCGGTAATGTATTCAAGCTGGATAAGGCTGAGGAAAATGCCGTTGATGGCGAGAATGCTGTTTCCATAGATCGACTTTTCTATACTTTTCCTGTAGGCAATGAAGTGAAGCTCACTGTGGGCGCCCTGACCCGCAACACCGAAATGCTGTCGTTCATACCCACGGCGTACAAGTCGGGAATTCTCGACTTCTTTAACCTGGCCGGTGCCACCGGCACCTACAACAAAGCCACTGGTGCTGGCGCCGGCTTCTCTTGGAAGCAAAAAGTGAAGAAGGGCAACCCCTTCATCGCCTTTGACGTGAACTGGGTGTCCCAAGATGGAGGCGAAGGCACCGGCTACGCAAATTCTGAGATAGGTGCCTTTACTTCAGAAGGTGCCCAGAATATCCTGGCCCAGTTAGGTGTTAAGGGTCAGAACTGGGGTGCGGCGGTTGCGTACCGATACGGTTCGGAAAATGCCCGACTGAGAGATCCCAACAGCCCCACAAGCGATTTCTTCAGAACTCTTGGCGCTGGGCAGGACAGCAACAGCGTGTCTCTGGCTGGTTTCTGGGAACCGATGGATGCTAAGTGGCTTCCTTCGATCTCGGGTGGTTTTAGCTACACCAACTACAGTGAGGGGGACGTCAACGTCAGCCCCTCTGCCGACATCTGGTCGTGGATGGTAGGCCTGCAATGGAAGGATGTGTTCGCTAAAGGCAATAGCGCAGGTTTCGCAGTGGGTTCACCCCTCTATGTGACCAGTAGTTCCGCTAATGGAGTTGACCAATCTCCTGGTTATATGTATGAGCTGTTCTATAAATTCAGAGTATCTGATAACATTTCCGTCACTCCGTCCGTGTTCTGGATTTCTAAGAACTACAACGATGGCAATAATGGTGAAAGCACCTATGGCGGCGTAATCCAAACCACCTTCAAGTTCTGATCTCTGTCTAGCAGGCGATTCACTCCTCGCCACGCCTCAACTGCTTTCTCACACACAACCCTTGCCAAGCCTCCAGAAATGGGGGCTTTTTCTATGTCAATGTGGCCCGTTCGTGCCATGAATTCGCAGGTCTTGGCCCTCCCTTAACCCGCTGATAACGACGGCTGGAAGAGCTTCTTGCTAAAAAATGTATGACCTCAAAAGTCTTATCCATGACCTTCGCCAAGAAGGCCCTGATCATCGGCACGACGGCTGCCATTGTTGCCGGTGCCTCTGCTACGGCCCAGAGCAGCCTCAATGGCGCCGGGGCGTCCTTCCCGGCTCCCTTCTACCAAGCTGCCTTTGCCGGCGCAGCCCGCAAGGGCATCAAGGTTAACTATCAGTCGGTGGGCTCCGGAGCTGGTGTGCGCCAATTTGTGGCTGGCTCGGTTGATTTCGGCGCCACCGACGAGCCGATCAAGAGCTCGGAAGCCGCCAAAGTGAAGCGCGGTGTGGTGCAATTCCCCGCCGTAGGTGGCACCATCGCCATCGCGTACAACAACCCAACCTGTGCCAACCTGAAGCTCACCCAGAAGCAGGCTGTTGATATCTTCCTGGGCAAGATCAACAGCTTTGAGCAACTCAAGTGCGGCAAAGGCAAGATCACCGTGGCACACCGCTCCGATGGCAGCGGCACCACCTTCGCCTTCACCAATTCCCTCTCGGCCTTCTCTCCCGAGTGGAAGAGCAAGGTGGGTGAAGGGAAAAGCGTTAAATGGCCCGTGGGTGTGGGCGGCAAGGGCAACGAAGGCGTGGCTGGTGTGATCAGCAACACCCCTGGTGGTGTGGGTTACCTGAACCAAGCCTATGTGCGCGGCAAGATCAAAGCTGCCGCCCTGCAAAACAAGGCGGGCAAGTTTGTGATGCCTACCCTGGCCGGTGGGGCCGCTGCCCTCAACAACATCAAGCTTGATGCCAACCTCGCTGGCGAGGAGCCCAATCCCGCCGGTGCGGCCAGCTACCCCATCTCCACCCTCACCTGGATCCTTGCCTATGAAAAGGGCAACGGTGCTAAAGCCAGTAACATCCGCAAGGCGATGATGTATCTGCTTGGCCCTGGCCAGAATCTGGCCGACAATCTCGGTTATGTGCCCCTCAAAGGCAACGTATTGGCGGCCGCGAAAAAGGCCGTGGCCCGGATTGGTCAGTAATAGATTGGCTGGTGATCAGGGGGCCCCAAAGGGTCCCTTTTTTCATGGGCTGAAGCCACCAGAGCGATTACCCCCCATTGAGCCTCGTTTCGGCTTGCAGTTGGCGTGGCGGTGCAGGCAAGCGAACGCTGACCAGAAAGGCCGCTGCCACCAACACGGCCGAACTCCAGAGACAGGCCTGCAGGCCCCCCACCAGAAACAGGGCGCCGGAGAGCACCGTGCCCAGCAGCCGCCCGGCCGCATTGGCCATGTAATAAAAACCCACATTGAGGCTTACCGATTCAGCATCGGTGTAGGCCAACACCATGTAGCTGTGGATCGAGGAATTCATCGCGAAGACCACCCCGAAGATGGTCAGGCCCACGGCCGCCACCAGACCGGGATGGGCCACTTCGCGCCACAGGGCAATGGCGATCAGGGCCGGGATGGCCGTCAATACAGCGCTCCAGAACTCCACCGCGCCAACCCCGGGCGGAGCACTCTTGCCCCAGGCGCGCCGCAGGGCCGGAGCCGATGCCTGCACGATCCCGTAGCCAATCACCCACAGGCCCATGAAGCCACCCACCTCCCAGAAGCGCCAGCCCAGGGCTCCCTGGAGAAACACCGGTAGGGCCACCACAAACCA
This sequence comes from Cyanobium sp., assembly GCA_965662115.1. Classification (GTDB taxonomy): domain Bacteria; phylum Cyanobacteriota; class Cyanobacteriia; order PCC-6307; family Cyanobiaceae; genus Cyanobium_A. The sequence continues at coordinate 28,467 of CBFIGH010000036.1, read as the reverse complement.
CACATCCCGGGCTCCAAACAGAAAGAAACGGGCCAGCGATAGCAGGTTGATGCCCCTTGATTTGGAAAACAGGGCTGAAAAGCCTGGTTTCTGCTTCATCCTGCCGATGTCGGCCGGCAGGGCCAGGGTGATCAGAAAGGCGGCGAATAGCCCGGCGGCCATGGATCCCACCGCTGCGTTGAAGCCGATTGTGGTCAGCAGAATGCCGCCTAGAAAAAATCCCACCCCTTTGAGGGCATTCTTGGATCCGGTGAGAATGGCGACCCATTTGAACAGTTGGCTCTCTCCCTTGCTGTGATCTTCTGGGGTTTCCGGCACCACCGTTTTGATCGCACTTTTGGCGCTCATCTTGTTGAGATCTTTGGCGATGCCGCTGATCGCCTGGGCCACCATCACGTAGGCCACGCTCCACCATTTCGGCCAGGCGTCGGCAACGGGGATCAGCATCAGCAGGGCGGCCACCTGCATCAAGGTGCCGCTCCAGAGGGTGAGCCGCAGGCCAAAACGGGCTCCCAGCCAGCCGCCGTAGAGGTTGGTGACGATGCCGAAACACTCATAGAAGAGAAATAGAAAGGCAATCTCCAATGAGGTGTAGCCGAGCTCGTGGAAGTGGAAAACCACCAGCATCCGCAGGGCGCCATCGGTGAGGGTGAAGGCCCAGTAGTTGGCCGTCACAATCCCGTATTGCTTCAGCGGGCCCATCACTTGCTTTCCAGGCTGGCCAGGTGACAGGCCAGGTCGGCCATCCGGCAGCTGTAGCCCCATTCGTTGTCATACCAGGCATACACCTTGAGTTGGCTGCCCCCTGTCACCAGGGTGGAGAGGGCATCAACGATGGCGCTGCGGCTGTCATTGACAAAATCCACCGACACCAGCGGTCGGCTCTCGTAGCCCAGGATTGTTTTTAACGGCCCCTTCGCGGCGGCCTCAAAGGCCGCATTCACCTCTTCGGCGCTCACCTGGCGCTCCAGCTCGAACACCGCATCGGTGAGCGAGGCATTCAGCAGCGGCACCCGCACCGCATGGCCATTCAGCTTGCCCAGCAGCTCGGGAAAGATCAGTCCAATCGCCCGGGCCGATCCGGTGGTGGTGGGGATCAGGCTCTGCAGACAGGAGCGGGCCCGGCGCAGATCGCTCTTGAAGCTGTCAATCACCACCTGGGTGTTGGTCACGTCGTGGAGGGTGGTGATCGAGCCGTGGCGGATGCCAAAGTTTTCATGCACCACCTTCACCACCGGTGCCAGGCAATTGGTGGTGCAGGAGGCGGCGGTGATCACCCGGTGGCGGGCCGGATCCACCAGCCCGTGGTTGATGCCATAGACAATGTTGAGCACGTCTTCGCCGGCCACCGATCCCTTCACCGGACAGGCCACGATCACCCGCTCCACGCCTAGATCGGTGATGTAGGGCTCGAGTTTTTCAGGCGTTTTGATCGTGCCGCTGCACTCGAGCACCAGCTCCACCCCCCGATCGCGCCAGAGCACTGCGGCGGGGTCGCTGGCCCGGCTGTAGCTGATCGCCTGGGATTCCACCTGGATGCCGTCGGGGTTGGCAGTGACGGTCTTGTTCCAGCGGCCGTGCACCGAATCGAATTCGAGCAGGTGGGCGGCGGTGGGGGCATCGCCGGCCCGCTCGTTGATGTGCACCAGCTCGATATCGGGCCGGCCCCACAGGGCGCGGAACACCAGCCGACCGATGCGGCCGAAGCCATTGATGCCAACGCGCATGCCCAGGGTTGCAACTGGGCCCACTGTCCCATCAAGAACCGTTGATGGAATTTATGGCAGGGTTAAGGGTCTGCCCTGGGCTGGGGTTCTTCGGCTGGGTGCGCCAGGGCTGATGGCTCGCACCAACTAGATTTGATCGATTGATCTGGCCGCGCCCCCCATGCCCGTGCCCCTGCCCGAGTCCATGACCGAGTCCATGACCGACGAGCGGGCCCGGTTGCTGCTCAAGGCCCTGGCCGATCCGATTCGGCTGCGGGTGATCGAGGCGCTGGGCGGCGGTGAGCGCTGCGTGTGCGAGCTCACCGCTGAGCTGGGCTTGGGCCAGTCGAAGTTGTCCTTCCATCTCAAGGTGATGAAGGAGGCAGGCCTGATCGAGGCCCGCGAGGAGGGTCGCTGGTCGTACTACCAGCTCCAGCCTGAAGCGCTCGCCCAGCTGGGTGACTGGGTGGCCGCCCTGGCCTGTCAAGCACCACCGATACAGGCCTTTCTTGCCCTGACTGCATAACCTTCAAAAGCTTGGTTTGGTCTATGGCGTCTGCCCTCTCCCTGGGGAAGGCCTGCGGGCCCGTGGCCCTGCCCCTGCTGGCGCTTTCCCTCGCCTTTTTCACCATCGGCTTTGATCGATGCGCCTTCTGGTGGCGTTGGTGGCGGCGGGGCCGGCGGCCCTGGCGGGAGCTGGTCAGCGCGGTGGCCCAGGCGCCGTCGCCTGAGGCGCGCAGAGCGGTGTTGGAGGCTTGGGAAAGCCAGATGGCCTGGGGGGAACCCCTGCTCCAGGCTGCGGTGGTGCTGGCCCCCCTGCTCGGCTTGATCGGCACCACCACTGGGTTGATGGCCGTCCTGAGGCAGCTGGGCCCCCAGCTGCTGCTGCCAGCCGTGGCGCCATTGGCTGGCTACGGGGAAGTGTTGCTGCCGACCCTGCTCGGATTGCAGCTCAGCTGTGGGGCTCTGGCGCTGCTGCTGCTCAACCAGGGCCTGCGCCAATGGCAACTGCGACTGGGCGCCAGCCTGCAGCCGTGAAGGTCCCCATGCTGGCCAACCCGACCCTGACACTGATGCTGGCGCCCCTGGCGGCAACCACCATCACCCTGTTGGTTGCCGTTGCGGCCCTGCCCAGCCTGCTGCTCCAGCCAGAGCCCCAGCTCGCCGCCGAACCCGGCCCAGGGCCGGGCGAGATTCTGGCCTTGGCGCAGACCGCCCAGGGCACCTGGATTCTCAATGGCATGCCGCTGGCCTCCGGCCAGTTGGCCCGCGTCCTGCGGGGCCGGCCGCCCAGCGTCGTGGCCCTGCGCTTCCAGCCCTCTGCATCGCTCACCACGGCCCAGGTGGCCGACTCCCTGGCCTGGCTGGGGCGGCACTCACCCCTGCCGGTTGGGTTTGAGGCGTTGCCTTTGGCACGATGAGCAGACCGCTTCTGGTTCAGGCCCTGATCCAGGCCCTGCTGGCCACCGCCCTCTGCGGCATCGCCCTCGGCCTGCTGCTGCCCCAACAGCGGCGGCTACAGGCCTCGTTGGCGGGGGGAGTGATCAGCATCCATCTGGCCGCCGATGGCCAGTTGAGGTTGCTCAACCAGCCGATCGCCGCCGCCGCCCTGCCCGGCCTGCTGGCCCGCCATGCCCGTCAGCGCCGGCCCGCCCGCCTGCGGATCGTGCCCGATCCCGATACCCCCTGGGGCGACGTGCGACGCCTGATCAGCCAGCTCGAGTCCTTGCCCCACCCCCTTGAAATCCAGCTTCCTGCCCTTGCTTCCCCAGCTGGCTGATCCCAGGATCCGTCGCTGGGGCCCTGCCCTGCTGATCGCCCTGACTGCGCAGTTGCTGATTGTGTTGGTGCTGCAGGCCTCCTGGCCCGAGACCCGCCGCCCCCGCCGGGTGGTGCGGGCGGATGACACCCCGCTGCTGCTGCGCTGGAGTCGCCCTGCTCCAGCCGCCAACCCAGCAGCGGCGTTGAACACCATTCCCTTGCAGGGTCTGTTGTCCCTGCCGCCGCCGCCCCCCGCCAGCCTGGGCAACGGCTCGGTGCCACCGGAGGCTGCTGGCTTGCCAGCGGTCCGCCGACCGTCCGCGCCCCCGTCTGTCGAGCCCTCCCGCCTGCCGCGGCAGCCCGGCGAGGCGTTCCTCCTGGCCAGGCAGGTGGCCAGTGGGAGCCCATCGGCTGAGGCCTCCGATGCCCTGGTTGCCGTGCAGCGCCGCCAGTGGTGGTTGTATCCGGGCCAGGAGCCCGGGCTCCTGGCCCTGTGGGCTGCTGGCAACGAGCAGCCCCTGCCTGCTGCCCTGGGCCCTTTGCCTTTAGGAGTTCAGGGTCGCAGTGTGGCCGCCGCCGCCGCCGAGCCCCTCGCCCTCAGCGAGTTGCACGGCCGATCGATTCGTCACGGCAACGAGCTCTGGCTGCTTTGGCGCCAGGGCCCCAGCCTGTGGATCTTGCGGGGGGGCCAGGCCAACCCCGCCCCGTAGGCAGCAGATTGGCTGGCTTCAACTGGGGCGCAGCCGCCTGGCCAGCCCCGCCAGCAGGAACACCAGCGCCATCAACAGATAGCCCAGGGCCCAGCTCGAGCCCATGCCCCAGCCCACCTGCAGCACGGTGTCTGCCTGGGTGAACTGCCAGGCATGGATGATGCCAAACCAGGCAAGGCAGGCCGCTACGGCCGCGGCCAGGCTGGCGGCCAAAAAGCGCTGCTCGATCACGTACACGAGCATGGCGGCCAGCAGCATGGCGGTGATGATCTGGCCCTGCTCCAGGGCAAAAGCGCCCGCTGCCCACACATCCGACTGGCTGAGGGGCTGGAGCAGGGCCGGCCCAAACGGTTGGGTCGCACTGCCCGCCCCGCCGGCCCGCAGCCCTGCCTTGAGCAGCAGGGCCCCCCAGCCCGCCAGCCCTGGCAGCAGTCCCAGGGCGACCGCAGGAGCGTGGTCACTGGGTGTGGCCTGAAAGGCCTGGGCGGCAATCACCAGGCCGATGTAAAGCACGATCGCCATGCCCGCCTCAATGGGTACGAGCTGGGACACCACGCCAAACAGGCCCAGCAGGCAGCCGATCGCCATCACCAGGCCATTCAGCCAGGAGTAGCCGATGCGGGCGCCCATGGCTTTCCAGCCCGGATGGCCGATGTAGATCGTGGTGGGGAAGCAGGATCCCAGCGCCGCTGCCGCCATCGTGCCGATGCCATTGATCAGCATCGAGCTGCGCACGGGATAGCGATCACCTGCTGCCTCGGCGCTTTCGATGTTCTGCAGGGAGCCGAGCAGGTTGAAGAGCCCCATCGGCACGATCACGCCAAGCCACGGCACCAGTTGGCCCCGGGCTTGCCAGAGGGCCCCCAGCTCCAGCTGGGGCTGCTGCCAGCCCACCTGGGCCAGCTGGCTGCTCCAGACCTGGGGATCCAGCCGGATCAGGCCCGAACCCCAAGCCAGCGCCATGCCCACCAGCACGGCCAGAAGCCCACCGGGGATCGGCAGTTGCAGCCGCCCGTAGTAGGTGGCCAGGATCACGGCCAGCACCGTGAGCCCCACCACCGGTTGGGCATAGGTGCGCAAGAAAAAGCCCAGGGCGATGTAGCCCAGCGCAATGCCCGCCAGGGTGGAGAGCAGGGCCGCCCGTGGTAGCCAACGCCTGAGCAGCTGGGCGCAGAAGGCCCCACTGGCCTCGATCAGGCCCGAGCCCAGGCAGGCCACCAGACCCGCCTGCCAGGAGAGCTGCACCGCAGCGGCTTCATCGAGTCCCGCCGCCAGGGCGCCCAACTTCACCGGCAACATCACCAGGAACACGTAGGCAAACAGGCTGACCGTGTTGATGCCGTAGGGAAGGGCCGTGCGGTCGTTGCGGCCCTCCAAGCGGGCCAGTCGGTAGGCCTGCACGGCGTAGGCCCCATTGCCCACCAGCAGGCTGATGCCCGTGGCGGGCAAGATGGTGCCGAGCAACAGGGCATCCGGGTAGCCGAGCACGCTGCGGCACAAACCCAGGATCAACAGGATCTGGATCAGGTTGTCGAGGCCAAGGCCCAGGAACCCATCCAGGTCTCCAGCCACAAACCAGCGGGGCGAGGTCACGGCCATCGGCGAGACACGGTGATCGATTCCAGGTTGACAGGCGCCCCCTGTGCGGCCCTAACCGCCCCTTAAACACCGCACTACCGGGCCTTTGCCCGCCATCGCGGCACAGTCCATAGCCTGCTGGCAATCCTGGGCCTCGCTTGCGATGGTGTTCACGCCTTCCCTCCAGCCAGGCCGCAGCGACAGTGTGCGTGAGTTGCTGGAGGCCAGCTACGAGAAGCGCAGCCTGGTGCACCTGGCTGCGGGCAGCCAGGTGCCGCTGCTCAAACGCAGCGTTTGGTTGGTGGTGCGGGGCATGGTCAAGCTCAACGCGATCACCATCCATGGCGACGAGCTGTTGCTGGGTCTGGCTGGCCCCAACGAACCCTTCGGTGATCCCCTCACCAACGTCGCTGCCTATTCGGCCACAACCCTGGTCAGCACGGATCTGCTCTGCGTCAGCTGCGAGGAAATTCAGCGCTCTCCCCACCTGGCCATGGGCCTGCTCCAGGGCATGGCGTCCCGCTACCGCCAGAGTGAGGCCCTGCTCGCCCTGCTCGGCCTGCGGCGCATTGAGGAGCGGGTCCGTGGTTTTCTCGAGTTGCTCACCAACGACTACGGCCAGCCCTGTGACCAGGGCCTGCGGTTGGAAATCAAGCTCACCCACCAGGAGCTTGCCAGTGCCCTCAGCACCACCCGCGTCACCGTGACCCGCATCCTCGGTGCCCTGCGGGATGAGGGCTGGCTCCACATCGATGGCCAGCGCCGTCTGGTGGTGCGTCACCTCCCCAAGCGACGCTGAGCCCAGCTTCGCCGCCGGGCCGGTGAGAATGGAGCCATGCAGCCTTCCTTGCTCGTCGTTGAAGACGACGAAACGATCCGCGAGACAATTTGCGAGGCCTTGGAACTGGAGGGTTTCACGGTTAAGCCCTGTGCCAACGGGCGCGATGCCCTGCAGCTGCTGCAGCGGGCTCCAGAGCTGCAGGGTTTTGACCTGGTGGTGCTCGATCTGATGCTGCCCGGGTTGGGGGGGTTGGACATCTGCCGCCAGCTGCGCCAGCAGAGCAACCAAACGCCAATCCTGGTGGTGAGTGCCCGGGATACGGAAACCGATCGGGTGCTGGGCCTGGAGGTGGGAGCCGACGATTACCTCGTCAAGCCCTTCGGCATGCGCGAGCTGGTGGCCCGCTGTCGGGCCCTGCTGCGCCGCTCCGCCAGCCCGATTGCCCGGGATCGGGTGCTGGAGCATGCCAACCTCTGCCTCTATCAGGAGGAGTGCCGGGTGACCCGCGACGGCCTCGATGTGAACCTTTCGCCGAAGGAATACCGCCTGCTGGAGCTGTTCATGCTCAACCCCAGGCGCGTCTGGAGCCGGGATCAGCTGCTCGAGCAGCTCTGGGGGATCGACTACTTCGGCGACAGCAAAACCGTGGATGTGCACATCCGCTGGTTGCGCGAAAAACTGGAGGCCAGTCCTTCGGCCCCGGTGCATCTGGTGACGGTGCGGGGTTTTGGCTATCGCTTTGGGTAGCAGCCTGCTGGCCTTCGGGCTCGGGATCGGCCTGGGGGGTGTGGCCAGCCTGCTGGTCGTTCTGCTGCGCCGCCGTGGTGGGCTGCGCCGCCCGTTGCCCCAGGCCCGGCAGCTGCTGAGCTGGATGGATTCCTCCGCCACCGGCTGGATCCTGCTGGATCAGAGCGGCAGGATCGCCCACATCAATCCCAGGGCCGAGCGGATCCTCCAGCTCGATGCGGGCCGGCTGCTGATCTCCCAGCCGTTCACGGAGATCTGCGATGATCCCGCCCTGGCCAGCAGCATCCGGATCGCCCGCCGCCAGGACAGGCCCCAGCGGCTGGAATGGCACTCCGGCAACCAGGACCTCGACGTGATGGTGGTGCCCGGTCGCGCCGGCTGGCTTGGGGTGCAGTTGCAGAGCCGTCGTTCCCTCGATGCCCAGCTGCAACAGCAGGAGCGCTGGGTGAGCGATGTGGCCCATGAGCTGAAAACCCCCCTCACGGCCCTTCTCCTGGTGGGCGACAGCCTGGCAGGCCAGGTCAACAGCCAGAACGTGCGGCTGGTGGAGCGGCTACAGAGGGAATTGCTGCGGCTCCAGGAGCTGGTTGGCGATCTGCTGGAGCTCTCCCGGCTGGAAAACACCCTGCCAGGGCTGGCCCCGAGAACCAGCCTGGTCGACCTGCCTGCCCTGGTGCAGCAGGTGTGGGCCAACCTTCGGCCCCTGGCCGACCCGCGCGGCATTCGGCTCGAGTTGCAGGCGCCAACCCAGTTGCAGCTGCGGGCCGACAACTCCCGACTGCATCGGGCCCTGCTCAACCTGCTCGACAATGCCCTTCGCTACAGCCCCGATGGCGGAGTGGTGCGGGTGAGCATTGACAGCCGCGGTGAATGGTGCCAGCTGGGTGTAACCGACCAGGGGCCTGGACTGAGCGAAGCTGATTTGGCCCACCTGTTCGAGCGCTTTTACCGCGGCGATCCCGCTAGGGCCCGCAGCCAACGCATTGGTAGTGGGTTGGGCCTCTCGATCGTGCAGCAAATTGCTGTAACCCATGGTGGCCGCATTCAGGCCAGCAATCAGCCCGAAGGCGGCGCCCAACTCGAACTCATCCTGCCCGGCGTGATTGCCCCAGGCCATTGCTAATTGCAACGGACTCTCGGGCAACTGGCCCGATCAGCTGGTGTGGCAGCAGGCAGGTGGCTAGTTTCATGATTAACGAGTGAAGTATCATGCATTTCTGGGCCCCCGAGATAGATCCATCCCACCCGATGGACTGCACCCATGCGGAACGCTATGCGCTGAAGCGCCTCGGCGTCAGCACCTTTGTGGCCATTGCCGGCGAAGATCAGAGCTTGGTTGATGTAGGCAGCACCACCGAGGCCTATCTGTTTCACACCCATGAAGCGGCCCTGCGGGCAGCCAATGAGCTCAATCGTGGCGGCCGCGGACCCATTGATGTGGTGAAGATCGAGTGGGAACCGGCCTGATCAACCCAACGGCAAGCTGATCAGACGGCCACAACCTCCAGTTAACTCCGTAGGATCTAATCCCTTGAGTCTCAAGTGCCTCAAGACGTTGTAGCGGTTTCCGTGGTAGCTCCATCGGCCTGGCAATGAGGGCCTGCCCCTGTTGATCGTCGCAGTCCAGGGCGGTGCAAAGCGTGATCTCTGCGGCAGGACCACAGGACCTTCACCTGGCCAGCTCGCAGCGGGCTCCCTCGATGAACTGTGGGGCCTCGCTGATGCGCCCAAACAGATCCAGGCTTTCGGCATTGAGGTTCAACACCTCCACCTGGGAGCCGCCCTGGCGAAGTTTGCGGATGACTTGGTCAAGGGCACGCACCCCCGATTGATCCCAGATGTGGGCCTCGCCCATATCGACCGTGATCCGTTGGGGATGGCTGCGCAGATCAAATCCCTCCAAAAAATACACCGTGCTCACGAAAAAGAGTTGGCCGCGCACGCTGTAGCAGCGGTGCTCAGGCTCGAGCCAGCTGGAGTGCACGGTGATCACCTTGGCCACCTTGCGGCTGAACAGGATCCCCGCCAGGGCCACACCCACCAGCACCGCGATGGCCAGATTGCTGGTTAGCAGGGCGATCAGCATCGTCACCATCATCACGGCGGTGTCGCTCTTGGGAACCCTGCGGATGGCCCGAAACGACTGCCAATTGAACGTGCTGATCGACACCATGATCATCACGGCCACCAGGGCCGCCATCGGCATGCGGGCCAGCTGCTCCCGCAGCCCCAGTACCAGAATCAACAAGCCGGCACCGGCGGTGAAGGTGGAGAGGCGGTAGCGCCCGCCCGCGTCCACATTGATCACCGATTGGCCGATCATGCCGGCCCCGGCCATGCCGCCGATCAGGCCTGAGGCGATGTTCGCCAACCCCTGCCCGCGGGCCTCCACATTCTTGTCGCTGTCGGAATCGGTGAGGTCGTCGATCACGGTGGCGGTCAGAAACGCCTGCAGCAGCCCTACAAAGGAGATCGCCAGGCTCACCGGCAGGATGGTCGCGAGGGTGTCGAGGTTGAGGGGCACAGCCGGAAGCCCGAGGCGAGGCAGGCTGCTGGGCAGCTCGCCCAGATCGCCCACCCGCGGCACCGGCAGGTTCAACCCCTCGGCCAGCACGGTGATCACCACGATCGCCACCAGGGTGGAGGGCACCGCCGTGGTGAGCCGCGGCAAGCCGTAGATGATCGCCAATCCCAAGACCACCAGCAGCCAGACGCTCGTCCAGACCACCGCCGCTCCCCCCAGGCTGGCCACCGTCTCGCCGCCATCGGCCCCCAGCCCCATCTGGGGCAGCTGGGCCCGGAAGATCAGCAGGCCGATGGCGTTGACAAAGCCCAGGGTCACGGCCCGGGGCACAAACCGCATCTGGTAGCCGAGGCGCAGATAGCCCCAGAGGATCTGGAACAGGCCCGCCAGCAGGGTGGCCGCCAACAGATAGGCCACCCCGTGGGCCGCCACCAGGGGGCCCATCAGCAGGGCCACCCCGGCCGTGGCGGCTGAGATCATGGCGGGGCGCCCGCCGGCAAAGGCCACCACGCAGCAGATCGCCACGGAGGCGAACAGGCCCATCTTCGGGTCCACACCCGCCACCAGGGAAAAGGCGATCGCCTCGGGCACCACGCCCAGGGCAACCACCAGGCCAGCCAGCAACTCCTTGGGAAGAGAGGTTATGGGCGGGAAGAATCCCGATAAACAATGAGCTTGTGTCATGAGGCGCCCAATCCGGACCAGCCGCAGCGAGCAGAAAACTCGGCGACTATGGCTGAGCGTTCCTGTTCTCCAACCCATCCGTGCCCTTTGGGCACGCCATCCTGGCCATAGCTGATCAAGGCGCGATGGCACGGTTTGGTGAGCTGCTGCGGGCAGCCAACAGTCTCAGGTTGCTGGCGGCGATCGGCCGCAGCGGCGGTGATCTGGGCTCGGTGGCCGATCTGGTCGACAACATGGTCGACAGTCCCCAGATGGTGGATTCGGTTCGTCGCTTCCGGGCCGTGCCCGGTGGGGCCGAGATGCTCGACCAGCGCTACCCCCCGCTCCAACCGGACATCGACCGGCTGATCCAGCTGCCCGAGGGCAGCCTGGGCCGCAGCTATGCCGAGCTGATTCGCCAGCTCAACTACGACCCGGAATTCTTCCGGCCCCGGCCCACCACCACCGAGGCCCAGTGGCTCACCCAGCGGGTCGCCACCACCCATGACATCCATCACGTGGTGAGTGGCTTTGGCACCATGGCCGCTGGCGAGAGCGGTGTGCTGGCGATCACCGCCGCCCAGATCGGCTTTCCGGCCTACGTGTTGCTCACCACCGCTGGCCAACTGGCCAGCTTCCGCTTCCAGATGGAGCGCTTTGAAGGGCTGAGCCAGGCGGTGGCCCATGGCATGGCGATCGGGCGTCAGGCCGAGTGCCTGGTGGCCGCCCGCTGGGAGGAGGGCTGGGATCGCTCGATCAGTTCGTGGCGTGAGCAGCTCGGCATCTGCGAGCCCGCCGATACAGAGATTTATGGCCTGAACGCTGGGCATTCCTAGGCTGCGGGCAAAGAACGGCCGCCCCAATCGGATGACCAGCATCTACGCCGACAACAGCCTCACCATCGGCAAAACCCCCCTGGTGCAGCTCAACCGGGTCACCCAGGGATGCGGGGCAAGGGTGCTGGCCAAGATCGAGGGGCGCAATCCGGCCTTTTCGGTGAAGTGCCGCATCGGCGCCGCCATGATCTGGCGGGCTGAGCAGGAGGGGCTGCTGGGGCCGGGCAAGGAGCTGGTGGAGCCCACCAGCGGCAACACGGGCATTGCCCTGGCCTTTGTGGCCGCGGCTAAGGGCATTCCGCTCACCCTGACGATGCCGGAAACCATGAGCCTGGAGCGGCGCAAGCTGCTCACGGCCTACGGCGCCAGGCTGGTGCTCACCGAAGGGCGCATGGGCATGGGCGGCGCGATCGGCGCAGCCAAGGAGATGGCAGCCGCAGATCCGGATCGCTACGTGCTGCTGCAGCAATTCTCCAATCCCGCCAACCCCCAGATCCACCACGACACCACGGGCCCGGAGATCTGGACGGACACCGACGGCCAGGTGGATGTGCTGGTGGCGGGGGTGGGCACCGGCGGCACGATCACCGGCGTCAGCCGCTACATCAAGGGCACCCTGGGCAAGCCGCTGCTGGCGGTGGCGGTAGAGCCCGCCAACAGTCCGGTGATCTCCCAGGCCAAAGCGGGCCAGGAGCTCAAGCCAGGCCCCCACAAGATCCAGGGCATCGGTGCCGGGTTTGTGCCCGCCAACCTCGAGCTCGATCTGGTGGATCGGGTGGAGACGGTGACTGACGAGGAGGCCGTGGCCATGGCCCGCCGTTTGATGAAGGAGGAGGGGATTCTGGCGGGGATCTCCTGCGGCGCCGCCACCACCGCTGCCCTGCGCCTGGCCCGGGAGGCTGGATTGGCCGGCAAGACCATTGTTGTGGTGCTGCCCGATTCCGGGGAGCGTTACCTCAGCTCGGTGTTGTTTGAGGGTGTTTTCAACGAGCAAGGGCTGGCCCCAGCGTGAACCCCGGCCTATAACGGCGATGGTCTCTGCCGCACGATGACTTGGTTGAAGTCGATGCCCAGACGCGCCCAACAACGCTCCTGACGGTTGAGCGATTCACCCCGATTGCCGAGCTGCTTCCCCAGCCCAGTCCGGCTCCTCCGGAGTTGCCTGTCGTTCAAGGGCCGGGCTTGCCGCTGCAGTTTCTCAACCATCTCCTTCAGTCGTTCGGTGCCACCAGGCTCCAGTCCCTCGCTGACGTCCTGCCCGCGGTGCGCATCCTGGTGCTCGCCGGCTTGGCCGGTGTGGCCCTGCGCCTCACGGGCGCCACGCTTGGGGCCATCAACGAGATTCCCCTGCTCGGCGGGCTGCTGGAGCTGGTCGGCCTGGTGGCCCTGCTCAATGTGTTGGCCCGCCATGCCCTCAAACAGCAGAAGCGCGCCGAACTGCTGGAGCGCATCCGCACCTTGCGCAACGACCTACTGACCTGAGCCCCAAGGCCCAACTCAGTGGATCTGTTCGGCTTGCCAGTCGCTGGGACCAATCACAAACAGCACATCGCCGGGCTCAAAAGTCAGCTCGCCCGGCGGATTGCCAATCGCCTCGCCTGCGCGGCTGACCGCCAGCACGGTGATGCCGTGGTGCTTGCGGAGGCCACTGGTGGCAATGGTGGTGCCCAGCAGGGGAGAGGTCGGCCCCAGTCGCACGCTGTGGGTGGCCAGGTTGGGCACCGTCACCCGCAGGTCGTGCACGGCGGTGGCTTCCCTGGCCAGGCCGCGGGTCATGCGTCGCCACTCGCCCCGCACATCGCCGATCAGGGTTTTGATGTCTTCCCTGGGCACCAGCATCCGCGCCAGCACCCTGGAGAACACCTCTATCGACACCTCCAGCTCATCGGCAATCACCTCATCGGCCCCCAGGGCCATCAGCGGCTCCACCTCCCGCAGGTATCGGCTGCGCACCAGGATGTAGGCGTCGGGGGCCGCCCGCCGGCAGAGCTCCACCACCCGCCTGGCCCCGGCTGGATCATCGATCACCACCACGATGGCCCGGGCCGCCTTGGCCTGCACCAGCTCCAGGATGGGTGGTTGGCTGGCGTCGCCGTAGTGGATCGGTTCCCCCTGGTCGAGGGCTTCCTTGACGATGCCCGCATTCACCTCCACCACCGCGTAGGGCACATCGCTGCGGCGGGCGGCATGGGCCAGATTGCGGCCCGTGACCCCGAAGCCCACGATCAGGATGTGACCGGTGTAGGTCTTGGTGGAGCCGGCCGACTCCTGCAGCATCCGCCGTTGCTGCAGCCGTTGCAGGGGTGTGCGGCTGAGCCAGGTTGCCAGGGCCGGACCGCCGGCCACCAGAAAGGGTGTGGCGATCATGCTCAAGACGGCCACATCGAGCACGGTCTGGAACAGGGTTTGGTTGAGCAGCCCTGCCGCCACACCCGCCTTGGCCGCCACCAGGGAAAATTCGCCCACCTGGCCCAGGGCCACCCCGGCCAGCACGGAATTGCGTAGGGGCAGCCCGACCTGCAGGGAGGCCAGGGCTGCCACCAGCGGCTTGATCAGCACCACCCCCAGGGTGAGCAGTGCGATCTGCCAGGGATGGCTGAGCAGAAACCCCACGTTGAGCAACATGCCGATCGAGACGAAGAACAGGCTCATCAGCACGTCGCGAAACGGCAGCATCACCGCCACGGCCTGATGGGAGTAATCCGATTCCGACAGGATGAAGCCGGCCAAGAAGGCCCCCAGGGCCAGGGAGAGCCCCAGCGACTGGGTGAGTACGGCAATGCCCACGCAGAGCATGAACACCCCCAGCAGAAACGCCTCCGAGCTGCGGGTGCGGGTGATGCGCTCCAGCACGAAGGGCACCAGCCAGCGGTAGGCGCAGAAGCCAAAGGCCCCCACCAGAGCCACCTTGGCCAGCAGCATGCCGATGGCGCCCAGGCCCGATCCCCCGCCAGTCCCGGCCAGCAGGGGGGCCATCAGCATCACCGGCACCACGCCGATGTCCTGATAGATCAGGATCGACAGCACCGAGCGGCCGTGGGGCGTCTCCAGTTCGGCCCGCTCCTGCAGCATGCGCAGCACGATCGCCGTGCTTGACAGGGCGGCCACAAAACCCAGGTAGACCCCCTGCTGGGGGCTCAGGCCCGTGGGCAGGAGCAGGACGGCCACCACGGCGGCGGTGCCGAAGAACTGCAGGCTGCCACCGATCGAAAAGTAGCGCTGCAGCCGGGCCAGGTCTGCGATCGAAATTTCCAGGCCGATCACAAACAGCAGCAGCACCACGCCGATCTCGGCCAGCAGTTCGATCTCGTGCACGTTGCGCACCAGGCCGAGCAGCTCCGGGCCGGCCAGCACGCCAGCCACGAGCAGACCGATCGCCGACGGCAGCCGCAGCCGATGGCACACCAGGGTTGCCAGCACCGACAGGCCGAAGATCACCACCAGATCGATCAGCAGGCTCAGCATGGGGGTGGGCGCCGGGCAGGGCCTGTTCATGATGAAACAAGCCCGCCTCGCCACTGGTTCTGTGCTGCTCTCGGCCAGTCAACCGATTTGGTCGCTGCCGGCGGATGCCGTGGCGGCGGCGCTGCAGAGCACGCCCCAGGGCCTGGGCCATGCGGAGGCCCGGCGGCGGTTGGAGCGGTTTGGCGCCAATCGCCTCCCGAGCCTGCGCCGCCGCTCCCTGCTACTGCGGTTTGTCGACCAGCTGGTGCATTTCATGGCCCTGCTGCTGTGGGTGGCAGGCGCCCTGGCCTTTGCCGCCGGCACCGCCCAACTGGGCTGGGCCATCTGGGCGGTGGTGCTGATCAATGGCCTGTTTTCCTTCTGGCAGGACTACCAGGCCGAGCGCACCCTGGAGGCGCTCAAGCGCTCCCTGCCCCGCCAGGTGCATCTCTGGCGCGATGGCCTGCCCACCCAACTCTCCGCCGAGCTGCTGGTGCCGGGCGACCGGATCCTGCTCGAGGAGGGGGATCAGGTGCCCGCCGATGCCCGCCTGATCAGCGCCATCGAATTCAGCCTCGATCTTGCCGTGCTGACCGGTGAATCCCTGCCGGTGGCCCGCCATGCCGAGCCGATTGTGGTCGGGGAGCTCGGCAATGGCGCCATGATCCCGACCCGGGAGCGGGCCAACCTGGCCCTGGCGGGCACCACCGTGGCCAGCGGCCGCGCCGAAGCCATCGTTTATGCCACCGGCGCCGAAACCGAGTTTGGCCACGTTGCCCACCTCACCGCCGCCACCCCCCGCGGCGTGAGCACCCTGGAGCAGCAGGTGGGCCACATCGTGCGCACCATCACCGGGATCGCCCTGACGATGGGGGCGATCACCTTCGGCCTCAGCCTGCTGTTTGTCGGGATGGGCCCCCTGGAAAGCCTGGTGTTTGCCGTCGGCATCATCGTGGCCAATGTGCCCGAGGGCCTGCTGCCGACCGTCACCCTGGCCCTGGCCATCAACGTGCAGCGGATGGCCAGCCAGAAGGCCCTGGTGCGGCGGCTCTCGGCGGTGGAAACCCTCGGTTCGGTGAGTGTGATCTGCAGCGACAAAACGGGCACCCTCACCTGCAACCGCATGGCGGTGGAGGCCATCTGGCTACCCCAGGCCGGCCGGGCAGGCGAGGGGGAGCTGCTGCGCAATGGCTGCCTCTGCTCCAACGCCCACCTCGACCGCAGCGGCGCCCGGGTGCGCGCCCTGGGCGATCCCACGGAAGCGGCCCTGCTGATGGCGGCCCTGGCCCAGCATCAGGATGTTGATGGCTTGCAGCAGCGCTATCCCCGTCTCCGCGAGCTGCCGTTCGATTCCCATCGGCGCCGCATGAGCGTGATCGTGGACGTTGACGGCACCCTGCAGCTGATCACCAAAGGGGCCCCCCTGGAGTTGCTGGCCCATTGCGGCCCGGCGGGCCAGGCCGAGGCCGTTGCCGCCAACGACGATCTTGCGGCCCGGGGCTACCGGGTGATCGCCGTCGCCCAGCGCCCCCTGGGCGCAGACCTGCTTTCAGCGCCGGCAGATCAGTTGGAGCAACAGCTCAGCTTGGTGGGCCTGATCGGGCTCTATGACCCGCCCCGGCCCGAGGTGCCCGAGGCTATCCGCCAGTGCCATCAGGCCGGCATCAAAGTCACCATGGTGACGGGTGACTACGGCCTCACGGCCCAGGCGATTGCTGGCCAGATCGGCCTGCTCGACCCCCCCGCTACGGCCCATCGCCAGCCGCGGGCCAATCCGGTCCAGGCCGATCCGGTGCGGGTGATCCCGGGCGACCATCTCGATCGGATCAGCGATGTGCAGCTGCGCCAGCTGCTCAAATACCGCACCCGGTTGGTGTTTGCCCGCATGGCCCCGGAGCAGAAGCTGCGGCTCGTGCAGGCCTACCGCGCCCTGGGCGAGGTGGTAGCGGTCACCGGTGATGGGGTCAATGACGCCCCGGCCCTGCGGGCTGCTGACGTGGGCGTGGCGATGGGCCTGGAGGGCACGGATGTGGCCCGGGAGGCCGCCGATGTGGTGCTGCTCGACGACAATTTCGCAACCATCGTCACGGCGGTGCGCTATGGCCGTGGCGTGGTGGCCAACATCCGCAAGTTCCTGCCCTACGTGCTGGCCAGCAACGTGGCCGAGATGGCGCCGTTTCTAGCCATGGTGGCCTTTCAGATTCCGGCCGCCTTGACGGTGTTGCAGATTCTCGCGGTGGATCTGGGCACAGACCTTCTGCCGGCCCTGGGCCTGGGCGCCGAGTCGCCCGAGGCTGGTTTGATGCATCAGCGGCCGCGCCGCCGCACGGCTCCCCTGTTGGATCGGCCCCTGATGCTGCGCGCCTATCTCGTGCTCGGCCTGAGCGAAGCCGTGGTGGCCATGCTGGGCTACCTGCTCGCCTGGCGGCTGCATGGGCTGGGTTGGGCGGAGCTGCGCCTGGCGGCCCCCCTGCTGCTGCATGGTCAAGCAGGTCCCCAGCTGATGTCCATCCAACACCAGGCCTCGAGTGTGGCGTTCACCTGCATCGTGGCCGGCCAGGTCGGCGCGGCGATGGCCTGCCGCAGTGAGCGACGCTCCGCCCTGGCCGATCTGTTGGGGCGGGCATGGCTGACCAACCCTTTGCTGGGGCTGGGGGTGGCTGTGGAGGTGGTGTTCGCGGCCCTGCTGCTGGGCTGGCTGCCCCTGTCGCGGCTGTTTGCGATGGCCCCCTTCGACGCCAGGCTGGTGCCCCTGGTGTTGCTGGCGCCCTTGCTGGTGATGCTGGCTGACGACCTGCGCAAGCGCCGCGAACGACGCCAGGGCCAGCTCAATTCGGCATGGTGACAAATTCCTCCGCCACGGAGGGGTGCAGGGCCATGGTGCGATCGAAGTCGGCCTTGGTGGCACCCATGCCGATGGCGATGGCGGCCATTTGAATGATTTCGGCACTGTGGTCACCCACCATGTGGGCCCCCAGCACCCGGCCGTTGGCCGCATCCACCACCAACTTGAGCAACACCTTGGGATCGCTGCCCGGCAGGGCCTGGCTCATCGGGCGGAAGCGAGCCCGATACACCTTGACGCCCCCAGGCCCGCAGCGCGCGAGGGCCTGCTCCTCGCTGAGTCCGACGCTGGCCAGCTCCGGCTGGCTGAACACGGCGGCGGCCACGAGGCCATGGTCCACCTGGCGTGGGGTCGGCCCATAGATGCTGTCGGCAAAGGCCCTTCCCTCGTCGACGGCGACGGGGGTGAGGTTGATTCGATCGGTGACATCTCCCACCGCATAGATGTGGGACACGTTGGTGCACTGGTTGTCATCCACGGGGATCCGGTCGGCTTCGATGGCGATTCCGGCTGCCTCGAGGCAGAGCCCGGCAAGGAAGGGGCGTCGCCCGGTGGCCAGCAGAACGCCACCGCAGGCGAAGCGTTCGCCTGCTTCGGTGCTGATGGTGAGGGAGCCCGGGCTGCCGCTGATGGCGGCTGGGCTGTGGGCAAAGCAGATCTGGATGCCGTCTGCCTCCATGCCGTCCTGTACCGCCCTGGAGGCCTCTCGATCAAAGCCCCGAAGCAGGTGATCACCGCGCACTAGCAGGGTGACGGCCACGCCCAGGCCGCTGAGGATGCAGGCAAATTCGCAGGCGATGAAGCCCGCCCCCACCACCACCATCCGCTCCGGGAGCTGCTCCAGCTCAAACATGTCGTCGCTCAGCCAGCCCAGCTCGGCGCCGGGGATGGCGGGCCGCTGGGGCCTGCCGCCGACGGCCACCAGGATCCGCTCGCCGCGCAGCAGCTGGGGGGTGGTATCGGCAGCGGCAGCCACACTGATGGTGTGGGCGTCGTGAAAGCGTCCCCAGCCCCGCACCAGTGCCACCCCGGCTTTTTCCAGAAAGCCAATGTGGAGGCCGTTGAGCCGATCCACCTCGGCACGCACATTGGCCAGCAGCCTGGCGGAGTTGAGCGCAACGCCCGCCAGGTCCCAGCCATAGCTCGGCGCGTCCGCCAGCAGGTGGCGATAGGCCGAGCCATAGACCAACAGCTTCTTGGGTACGCAACCCCGGATCACGCAGGTGCCGCCCACCCGGTCGCCCTCCACAATCGCCACCCGCGCGCCATGGCTAGCGGCCCGTTTGGCGGCAGCCAGACCACCCGAGCCCGCCCCCAGCACGACCAGGTCAAAGTGTTCGCCCATCTGGTCAGCCCACGGCACATGTCCAGCCATCATCCCGCCAACAAAAAAGCCCGCGGTGGACCGCGGGCTGGGTTTGGGACCCGGATGGGTGACTAGGAAGCTGTCCTACTTGGCTGCAGCAGCGAAGTCGGGATAGGCCTCCATGCCGTGTTCGCCAATGTCGAGCCCAACAATCTCCTCTTCGGAATCGACACGGAGGCCACCGAAGAAGGCCCCAATAATCGACCAGAGGATGGCGGATGCCACAACCGTGACCACAGCAAAGCTGAGGCAACCGATGAATTGAATCCCAAGCTGGGAGAAGCCGTGGCCGGTGAACAGGCCCTTGTCGGTGTTGAACAGACCCACAGCCAGGGTTCCCCAGATGCCGCAGGTTCCGTGCACTGAGAAGGCACCAACCGGATCATCAATTTTGAGGCTGTCGATGATGGCCACGGAGAAGACCACGATGATGCCTCCGATGAATCCCATCACCCAGGCCGATGTCATCGAAACGGCATCGCAACCTGCTGTCACGCTGACCAGGCCGGCCAGGATGCCGTTGATCGTCATCGAGATGTCAGGCTTACCAGGGCGTTTATCGGGACCAAACCCCGGCAGTTGGGAGGCCAGGGTGGCAGCGATACCCCCGCCAGCAGCACCCAGGGTGGTGGTCACGGCGATGAAGGGAACCTCTGGAGCCATGGACAGCCAGGAGCCAGGGTTGAAGCCATACCAGCCAATCCAGAGGATCAGGCAACCCAAGGTGGCGATGGCCATGTTGTGGCCGGGAATCGCCTGGGGCTTGCCTTCGATGAACTTGCCGATCCTGGGACCCAGAATGATGGCTCCGGTCAAACCAGCCCAGGCACCCATGGAGTGGACCACGGTGGAGCCGGCAAAATCAATGAAACCAAGGCTGTTTAACCAACCGCCACCCAGACCTGCGTCATCGGGGAAGTTCCACTGCCAGCTGCCTGTGATCGGGTAGATCACCCCAACCAGAACAAGCGAAAAGATCACAAAGGTGGTCAGCTTGATGCGCTCAGCAACCAAGCCGGAAACGATCGTGGCGGCCGTGCCGGCAAAAGCTGCCTGGAAGAGAAAGTCAACACTGGGCACAAGGCTGCCGTCGGTCACCATCTCAGGGGTGACGGTGGGGTCGAAGAAGGTGCCCCCAAACTTGAACCAGCCTGGGATGACCCAATCGGCGTTGTACATCAATTTGTAGCCGATGAACCAGTAGGCGCTCACCGCTACGGCAAAGACCAACAGGTTCTTGAACAGAATGTTGACCGCATTCTTCTGGCGGCACAACCCGGCCTCCACCATGGCAAAGCCGGCGTTCATGAAGATCACCAGAATCGCGCTAACCAGCAGGAAGAGGTTGTTGGCGAGGAATGCCGGTGTGAGATCGGGAAGGTCGGCGGCGTGGGCAGAGAGGTTGAACACCCCCAAGCCGAACAGGGCCAGGGGCACGCAGGCCAGCCAGACGAGGGTGCGGCTGTTGCTGAGTCCGCGGATGCTGCGGAACAACATCATGGGACCCTCGGAAAGGCTGACCTCGTGGAGGCGTTTGCGCCTCGGAGGGGTGGATGCAATGGTCATGGGCAGTTCAGAAGGACGGCTGCGCAGATGGGGGATGGTCGACATCCCAACGCTGGAAACAATGAGCTCTCGCAGGCGGATGAGATGTTCGTTTCGTTACCAAATTGAGCTCAGGCTGGGGTTCGGGGCGGCCGCGGCCAGGATTTGGGCTCAAATGCAACGTTGCAAGACGATCGCGGGGAAATGTTCTTCTTGAACATTGCAAGTAAGCTTAAAATGCTCCTGCTAGCCGGTCATGGCCCGTCTTGGCCGTGACGCCGTGCTTGGGGAGAAGCTGGGAGCCATTTGAATCGGTTGCTACAGATGGATCGCCTGGTTGTTGGCTAATAACAAATCAAACCTCATCGGTATCGCGTGAAACAGATTCAAGCCGTCATCCGCCCTGAAAAGCTCGAGCCCGTCAAGGATGCCCTGGTGGCCCTCGGCATCAATGGCCTGACCGTCAACTCCGTGCAGGGCTTCGGCAAGCAAATGGGCTACACCGAGGTTTACCGCGGTGTCAAAATCGAAGCTCGCCTGCTGCCCAAAATGATGATCACCACGGTGGTCACCGACGCGGCCGTGGCCGGCGTACTGGAGGCGATCCAGGCAGCCGCCCGCACCGGCGAAGTGGGCGACGGCAAGATTACGGTGACCCCTGTGGAAAACTCCATTCGGATCCGCACGGGTGAAACCGGCGATTCCACCCTGGATTGAATTCCACCTTCAATAGTCCTGCTCGACCAAACGGTGCCTTGAGCTGGGCTGAGCTCCACGCTCGCTCAGTCCAGCCAGAGGATTCCGTCCACGGCTCCACCAACGCCCAGGCAACCCTGAGGCTGTTTGGCCAAAGCGAAGCGGATGTCCGGGTCACCCTGTTTCGCGACCACCACGCCTGGTGTCCCTATTGCCAGAAGGTGTGGCTCTGGCTCGAGGAGAAGCGGATCCCCTATCGGATCCGCAAGGTCACCATGTTCTGCTACGGCGAGAAGGAGGCCTGGTTCCTGCGCCTGATCCCCTCCGGCATGCTGCCGGCGCTCCAGCTCGATGACCAGCTGATCACGGAGAGCGACAGGATTCTCGAAGCCCTGGAGAGAACCTTCGGCAGCCTGGGGCCGGCCATGGGAGATCCCCAGGTGCTGCAGTTGCGCCAGCTGGAGCGACGCCTTTTCCGCGCTTGGTGCCAGTGGCTCTGCACCCCGGGATTCACCCCCAGCCAGGACACCTCAGCCGAGCAGGCCTTTGGGCGGGTGGCGGCTGCTGTGCAGCAGGCCCTTGAGCGGCAGTCCGGCCCCTTCCTGCTTGGGGCACTCAGCACCGCTGATCTGGTGTTCGTGCCCTATGTGGAGCGGATGGCAGCAAGCCTGGCTTACTACAAGGGCTATCTGCTGCGCCGCCAGTACCCCGCCATCGACCGCTGGTTTGCGGCCCTGGAGCAACGCCCCACCTACCTGGGCACCCAGAGCGACTTTCATACCCATGCCCACGACCTTCCACCCCAGATGGGTGGCTGTTACGCCAGTGGCTCTGAAGCCCAACGGCAGCTCGCCGGCCGGATTGATCGGGGCCCATGGCCGATTGGTGCTTGCGACCTTGAAACCAGCCAGGCCGAACCCAGCCAGTCGGCAGCTCTGGCCCTAGGCCGGGTGGTGAAGCATGCCCGACCGATCCTGGTCCGCAATCCAGCGGGCCCGGCGGCCTTCGATCTGCCCCTGCGCACCGCCCTCACCGCCCTGATTGGCGCTGGGCAGCTGGTTCCTCCGGCCGGGAGCGCCACCCCCCTGCGGTATCTCTGCGATCGGATCAGCGTGCCCCGTGACATGCCCCTGCATGCTGCTCGACGCCTGCGCTCAGCCCTGGAAGCCACCGCCGTCCTGGACCCGCTGGACGGGGCGGCCCAGGGGCCGGCGATCCCCGTCGGCCACCGCCGCGACCAGGACCCCGGACCTTTTCTGCAGGCCGCACCTAGGGTTTTGCCACTTGTCTGATCCCCGGTGTCCCTGTCTTTCCTGCGCTGGATCATCTCGGGCTGGGCCCTGGCCGTCTGCCTGACTCCCGCCCTGGCGCCTGGACTGCTTCCCGCCGCCCGAGCCCTCGAGTCGCAAGGGGCCACCTTCTTCACCAGGCCGCCTTGGAAAGTCGACCTGGTGAGTTACTACACCACCGTCTGGCAAACCCGCGCCGAGTACTACTTCACCATCAGCCTCGATCCTGGGGCTGGTGCGGCCCTGGGGGGGCTGACGATTCAGCAGACGCGGGGGGTGGACACCCGATTCCCGTTTTTTGTCGAGCGCACCGCGGCCTTCCTGGGCCGGCCGCGTCAGCAGGGTGCCAAGGTGCCCGTTGAGGCCAGCTTCGAGCCAGATGCACGCCGTTTTACGCTCAAATTTCCGGAGCCGATTGCGCCTGGCCAAACGGTCACGGTGGTGCTGAAGCCCTGGAACAACCCCGCCTCCTCGGACACCTACATGTTTCAGGTGACCGCCTATCCAGCTGGCCCCAACCCCTCACCGGCCTCGCTGGGATTCGGCACCCTGCGGATCTACGACCTCGATTGGCCCTAAGCCCTTGTCTGTCATGCAAGCCCAGTGGAACGGTCGGGTGATTGCCAGCAGCGATGACATCGTCACCGTGGAGGGCAATGCCTATTTCCCCCTGGATTCGCTGGATTCCAGTTGCCTACGCCCGTCCAGTCACACGACGGTGTGCGGCTGGAAGGGCACTGCCCACTACTACGACCTGGTGGTGGATGGTCAGGTGAATGCCAACGCCGTGTGGTTTTACCCGGAGCCCAAGCAGGCCGCTGCCACGATCCAGGGGCGGGTGGCCTTCTGGAAGGGTGTGCAGGTGAGCTGATCAGCCCGGCTGCAGGGAGGAGTGGTGGTGCACGATTCGCCAGCTGCCCCCTTCAGGTTCGTAGACAAAGGTGTAGCGGGCCTCGACGCTGGCCTCGGGGTCATGCAACGCGAAGCGGTAGGTGCCCGCATCGACGGCCTCGTTGCAGCCCAACCGGATCAGGCGATGGGTCACCTCGCCGCTGGGGTGGCGGGCCAGAAAGGCGGTGAAGTAATCGCGGATGCCCTCCGGGGTTTCGCGCAGCTCCGCCGAGAGGGTTGGCAGCAACAGGGCATGCTCGGCATAGAGCTGGACCACCTGGTTGGGATCGCCACTGGCCAGGGCCTGGTTCCAGCGGTCAAAAAAGCCGATCACCTCGGCCTCGTCCAGTGGTAAGCAGCGATCCGGACTGGCCCTGTTGAGATCGCCAGTCTCCAGGGCATGGGCAGGGGGAGTGAAGCCAGCCCAACCCAGCCCGAGAGGCAGTGCCAAACCCACCAGCAGCAGCCCCAGTAGACGGTTGCGAAGCCTGGCCCAGGGAGTCCTCAGCAACCTGGAAACCGCAGGGTGCGCCAGTCGCCGCTGGCCGTGCTCACCTCAACGCCGATGTCCACCGGCTCCTGGCTGCTGCCGTAGTGCTCATGCCACCACCCGATCGCCTCAGACCAGGCCGCATCGAGCGACTCATACAGATCGTCGAGCACCGGGTGGGGGGCTCCCTGCCGATCCACGAGGCGGTAGTGGCGCACGTGGGTTGGGGTATGGGGTCGGAAGGCTGCCATGTCGACCTACTTTGCTGTCATCAAAATAATCGCGCCTGTGCCAGCTGGAAACTGTCACCTTGACAACACCTTGGGCTGTCGGGCTGCTGCCCAGCGGAGCACTCCCCTCCGGGGGGAACCGGGCCTCAGATCAGGTAGCGCCTGATCGATGGCCGGCACCAGTACACCAGGGCGGCCGTGCTGGCGCTCCAGAGCAGGCCGCAGAGCAGGGCGGTGAGTAGACGCCCCTCGCTCAACAGGGCCAGGCGCACGATGCCATAGGGCAGGCCCACCGCCAGGGCCATGGCCAGGGCCACGATCGCCAGGATTTGGCCCCAGGCGCGCCACTTGAGCAGGCCGATCGAGGCCACCAGTCCCACCACCGCGGTGGGCAACACGGCACTTGCCCCAACCACCAGATTCGCCGTACGCCAGGTGGGTTCGAGCAGGATCACTGCCAGGCCAAGCGGAATGGCCAGGGCGTTGGCCACCAGGCCCAGCCGGGCCAGGGTGACGTAGCCGTGGGGGGGCTGCTGCAACATCGCAAACGTTGGCCAGGCGATCCACCCATCGTCGGTCATGGCGAGCGGGCAGGATGGGGTGGTTCGAAAACGCACCACTGGCGTTTCCTGCGCTCCAGCGAGGCCCGCTCACCACCTTGCAGGTGAACCTCGGTTATCGCTGCAATCAAGCCTGTAGCCACTGCCATGTGGATGCGGGGCCAACGCGCACCGAAGCGATGGACCAGGGCACGATCGCCTTGATCCCGGCGGTGCTGGCGGCCCGGGGCCTGGGCAGCCTGGATCTCACCGGTGGGGCGCCTGAGCTCCATCCCCACTTCCGGGAGCTGGTGGCAGCGGCCCGTCGTCTCGGGGTTGAGGTGATCGATCGCTGCAACCTCACCATTCTTTCGGAGCCCGGCCAGGAGGATCTGGCCCACTTCCTGGCAGGCCAAGGCGTCACGGTGGTGGCCTCCCTGCCCTGTTACTCCCAAGCCAACGTTGATCGCCAGCGGGGCACAGGCGTGTTTGCCCGCAGCATCGCGGCCCTGCGCCAGCTCAACGCCCTTGGCTACGGCCAGCCAGGCGGCGGGCCCAGCCTGCACCTCGTCTACAACCCCCAGGGCCCCGTGCTGCCTCCCCCCCAGGCCCAGCTGGAAGCCGACTACCGCCGAGTGCTGGCCACCGACTTCGGGGTGGCGTTCAACAGCCTCTATGCCCTGGCCAACATGCCGATCCAGCGGTTTGCCAGCTGGCTGCAGGCTCGGGGCGAATTGGCGTCCTACCAGGACCTCTTGCAGGCCCGACACCGTCCTGAAAATCTCGCCCGGGTGATGTGCCGCTCCCTGATCAGCGTGGATTGGCAGGGCTGGCTGTTCGACTGTGATTTCAATCAGCAGCTGGGTTTGGCTGCGGCTACACCATGTCGCCCCCGGCGCCATCTCAGGGAGCTTTTGACCCACGATCCCGTCGGCGAGCCGATTGCCGTGGCCGACCATTGTTTTGGCTGCACGGCTGGGGGGGGATCCAGCTGTGCTGGTGCCCTCAGCCAGCCCCCTAATCTTTCAACAAGGTCTGGCTGATCTGGGCCACACCACTGGCCAGGTTCGCTTGAGCAGACCCCCGATCACCTTTTTGCTCTTTGCTTGGTTGGGGGTGTGGGCGGCGCTGCCTGCCCTGGCCCTGCAGGGGCCTGCGGCGCCGGTTGCGGTTTGTGTGGTGTCCCCCCGGGTGGAAGCGGTGCACGAGGGCGACGCCCTTGGTCTGGTGCCCACGCCCCGGCCCCAGCTGGTGGTGATTGATCCGCTGCTGGAACTTCGCATTGAACGCCGGGGCCAGCTGGTGTGGCACCAGTTAGCCCCGGCGGGTAAGCCCTTCCAGGCGCCCCTGGCCTGGCCGCTTGATCCGATCGCCCCCGCTGAGGTGGTGCTGTTGAAGCTGCGGCCCCAGCAGGCCCCCGAGGCTGCCTTTGCCCATGTGCAGTTGGTGGGCGCATCGGCGCAGCGGATGGCCGAAACCGAGGCCCTGATCCGCTCCCTGGGCCAGCGTGCACCGGCCTGGCTGGCGGCCATTGAAGCGGCCCTGGAGGCCGGCGATGTGGCCCTGGCCTGGGCGCTGCTGTTCTCTCCCCAGCTGCCCGATGCCGACGATCTCACGGCCCTGCGGGCCGAGGTGGTGCGTCGCGGCTGCGGAGATTAGTACGGGCGTATTGTTTGGTTGCTGCCGTGCCGAGAGGGCCTAAGCGCCATGCCCATTGACCTGGTTTGGCTGGGACCCCTGTCCCAGAACGCTGAGCCCCTGTTCCTGCCCCTGGCGATGGAGTCGGTTGCGGCAGGGTTCCCCAGCCCGGCCGACGATTACGTCGAGGCTGTGATCGATCTCAACGGGGTCTTGATGCCGCGCCCGAGTTCGAGCTTCCTCATGCGTGTGGATGGGGATGCCATGCGTGGCGATGGCATCCACCACGGTGATCTGTTGGTGGTGGACCGCAGCGTGGCTCCACGCCCGGGTTCCACCGTGGTGGCGGTTCACCAGGGTGGCTTCGTGCTGCGTCGGTTGGAAGGGCGGCCGAGCCAGTGGCGACTGGTGGCCAGCGATGCCAGCACTGCCGCGATTGCCCTGCAGGGGGAGGATCCCGATCTGCTGATCTGGGGGGTGGTGCTGCATGCGGTGCATCACCTCACCAGAAGCCCTGGGAACGCAGCCATAGGCCCAGCAGCGCCATGGGCACAAACACGGCGCCGAGGATCTGGAGCTTGATCGTGCGGGGGGAGGGTTGCTTCTGGGGAGGCATGGAGGGGCGGCGTTAGCTGAGGGCTTGCTGGAGCAGACCAGCCAGCTCCTCGAGTTGGTCATGGTTCAGCATCCAGTCTCCTTCCAGCTGTTCCAAAACGAAGTGAGGCGATTGGTGGCGAGACATGGGGCGCGACTCAGGTCGACGGTGAGCACAGGATTGGACAGTAGGAGGGTCGTAAGGTGCCGTAGTCCCGTTTGATCGCCGTCGACGCGCGCCTGGCTGTGACCGTGGCGTCAAGGGATTTGGGATTGGGCTCGACAACCTGACCACGTTCGCCCAGCCTGATTGAACATGACCCTGCATCCGCCGCTGTGGAGGAACCGTCATCAGGCCGGCGTGGCCCTGGCGGAGCAGCTGTGGCCGAGCGCGGGCCAACGGCGGGACAATTGGGTGATTGCCTTGCCCCGCGGCGGGGTTCCGGTGGCGGTGGCGGTGGCGGAGCGTCTGCGTTGCCCTGTGGCAACTTGGTCGGTGCGGAAGGTGGCGGATCCCCAGTGGCCGGAGCTGGCGATCGGCGCCATCGCCCATGGCGGCGTCACAGTGTGGCGCAATGGCCATGCCGCCGCGTCCCGCGAGGCGATGGCGCGTCAGCGGGGATGGCTAGAGGCGCAGGAGCGGGAATTGTTGCGGCGCCAGCAGCTCTTTGGCGATCCGTTGCCCGAGGAACTGCAGGGTCGCCACCTGATCGTGGTGGACGATGGCATTGCGACCGGCATGACGGTTAAGGCAGCACTGCTCTCGCTACGCCAGCTCCAACCCCGCAGCCTCACCCTGGCCGTGCCGGTGGTGGATCGCGCGGTGGCTAGGGAATTGGCTGGTTTGGTCGATCATTTCGAAGCTGGGGCGCTGGTGGACCAGCTTGAGGCGGTGGGGATGTGGTTCGAAGCATTTGACCAGCTCAGCGATCGGGAGGTGCTGGAGCTTCTCGAGAAGAGCCGGGCTGGATGGTGTGGCCCTGGCGCCACCACCGCCAGCCCTCCAGATTGATCAACAGGCCGAATACGGTGAGAGCCACCATCAGCACGATCTGATCAAGTCGGGCATCGGGCACGACGATGTCGGCGATCAGATGGGGCAGGTTGGTGACGGAGTAGACGATGCTGAACCAGAAGTGGATGCGGCGCCAAGGTCGCCAGCCAGGGGCTGGGGCGGCCGCCGTATCGGCGTAAGCAATCAGAACAATCGCGATCAGGGGCAACAGGAAGTAGCCGAGCATGGCCCCAAACAAAAGGGGCAGGGCGCCGGCTGGCACGTGGCTTTCGATCTCTGGTGACTGGCCATGGAATAGGGGCATTAACCCCAAATCGACATGGAAGAGCATGGCCAGCAACCAGGCGATCCAAAGGGTGATGAGCCGTGGGGCGTGACGGGTGAGGGTGGGCATGGCGCCAGGCAAGGCGAGCGGTGATTAGGAGCTGGCTTCCGGTTGCTTGCCGCCGCAATCCTGCCATCGATCCAAGAGTCGACCAAGCTCCAGCTTCATCGCAGCCAGCTCATCAATCCGTTCGTCAATCGAGGCCATTTTTGCACCAATACTCTCTTTAAGAATTGAGCAGTTGCACAGTCCTG
>CBFIGH010000035.1:0-11621 GCA_965662115.1 Cyanobium sp. | reverse complement strand
CATCGCCAATCGCCTGCAGGGCCTCGACCAGCTCCACCCGGCCGTCATAGAGGGCCCGGCCCACGATTACCCCCTCCACCCCCAGGGGAGCCAGGGCCAGCAAGGTGAGCAGGTGCTCGAGCGTGCCGATGCCTCCGGAGGCGATCACCGGGACGCTGCTGGCCTCGGCCATGGCGCGCAGAAAGGCCAGGTTGGGGCCGGCCAGGGTGCCGTCGGTGGCGATGTCGGTGCAGATCAGGGCTGCCAGGGGGCTGCTGCTGAAACGCCTGGCCAACTCGGTGGCCTCGGTGCTGCTCTCCTCGATCCAGCCGCGGGTGGCCACCTTGCCGTTTTTGGCATCGATGCCGACCACAATCCGACCCGGATGGCGCTTGGCCAGCTGCTCCACCAGCGCGGGCTGCTCCAGGGCCACGGTGCCCAGGATCACCCGATCCAGGCCACCGGCCAGGAGCTGCTCGGCCCGCTCAGCCGTGCGCACCCCTCCCCCCAACTGCACCGGAATCGACAGGGCGCCGGTGATGGCCTGGATCGCCCCATCGTTGTGGGGCTCACCGCTGCGGGCGCCATCGAGATCCACCAGGTGAAGCCGTTGGGCTCCCTGGGCTTGCCAGCTCAGGGCCTGGGCGACGGGGTCGTCGGAAAAGGGGGTGACTTGGTCGTAGTCGCCCTGGTGCAGCCGCACGCAATGGCCATCGAGCAGATCAATGGCGGGGATCACCTGCATGGCGCGGCGGGGAGGCAGTTGCTGCCAGCCAGGCTGCCAGAGCTGCCGATCCCGAAGCTCCTGGACCGGCATCACGATGCGAAAGGCCGGATCGAGCACGGCCGCCAGCTCCACGGCCCTCTGCCCGCCCTGACCCCGTTGGCCCAGCAGGCGGAAATGGCGATACCCGCCACTGCGGCCCAGGGCGGCCGCCTGGGCGGTGTAGGCCACGCCGATGCGCATGGGTTCGGGCTCGAGGGGTCGGGTCTTGAATGGGCACCAGTTTCGCGGCCATTGGCCAGCAGCATGAACATCCTGGTGATGGGCGGCACCCGTTTCGTGGGCAAACCGCTTGTGGAAAGGCTGCTGGCATCGGGCCATGCCCTCACCCTGTTCACCCGCGGCAACAAGCCCGCGCCGGCGGGGGTGGAGCACCTGGTGGGCGACCGCAGCACCGTTGAGGGCCTGCAGCAGCTCACAGGCCGCCGCTTCGACGTGATCGTCGACAGCTCGGGGCGCACGCTCGATGACTCCCGTGCCGTGATCGAGCAAACCGGCGCCCCCAGCCACCGGTTTGTGTACGTGAGCTCGGCCGGCGTCTATGCCGACAGCGAGCTGTGGCCGCTCGATGAGGACAGCCCAATCGACCCGGCCAGCCGCCACGCCGGCAAGGCGGAAACTGAAGCCTGGCTGCGGGCCCAGGGCATTGCCTTCACCAGCTTTCGGCCCACCTACATCGTGGGTCCGGGCAACTACAACCCCGTAGAGAGTTGGTTTTTTGATCGAATTGTGCACGGGCGGCCCGTGCCGCTGCCGGGCGATGGCAACACGATCACCCAGTTGGGCCACGTGCGTGACCTGGCCTGTGCCATGGCCCGCTGCATCGAGGTGGACGCGGCCGCCAACCGCATCTACAACTGCACTGGCCGCCAAGGGATCAGCTTCCGCGGCCTGGTGCACGCCGCCGCCCGCGCCGCCGGCCGGGACCCCGCTGCTGTGGAGATCCGCAGCTTCGACCCCGCTGGGCTCGACAAGAAGGCCCGCAAGGCCTTTCCGCTGCGAATGGCCCACTTCCTCACCGACATCAGCCGTGTGCGGCGGGAGCTGGCTTGGGAGCCCGCATTTGACCTCGAGGCCACCCTGGCCGACAGCTTTACTCACGACTACGCCAGGCGGCCCCCGACCACTCCTGATTTCAGTGGCGACATGGCCTTGATCGGTTAGGGGAGGCCTTGGTGGACCTTGCCCACCGGTCCAGCAACCTGGGCATCATCGGGTCGTGGTGCAGGCCCAGGTTTGCAGGCCCACGGATTTGTTCTGTGTCTGCGCTCTGCTTTTTAAGGCCCTGAAGCAACGGGCCAGCCAGCGAAGGTTTGGGTTGCGGCCCAAGCTGGCGTCATCACCATCCCTAGGTGGGGGGCAGTTTTGAATAGTGCTCGACAACCGGGCCAATGGTCTGCACCGGACGTCCCTCCATCCCTCCGGGAATATCGATTTGGGGGAGAAGCGTTGTCTCTGCCCAGCTTTCGTATTCGGCCTTGCCTTCCCACAGGGAGACAATCAACAAACCGCCTTCGACTTCGGCCACGCTCCGCATGCATTGCGTTGTTGGCTGAGACTTCCCTTCCAAGGCGGCGAGTTCGATTCGAAATTGCTCCAGGGTGGCCCCGGGCCAGAAGTTGGACACCATGTACATGGGCGACGCCAATATTTTTTTAAGTCTAGAACGTCGTTGGCAGCGACTTCGGATCAATCAACCCGATTGAAGGCTTCATTGATCCTGCTGAACCCGGCCATTGACCCTGAAACCGCGGGTCTGGGCACCGGAAGCGCGGTCCCGTCAGCAGCCAGCTAGTGTCGCGGTGCTGAAGCGCTAGCCCATGCCTGTGCACTCCAGGTGGAGCCGGGCCCGGGTCCTGGGAAGCTCCTGTGTTGTTGCCCTGCTGATGGGCAGTTTCGCCGAGGCGGCTGCCAGGCCACTGCGCTTCGTGATGATCCCGAAGCTGCCCCATCCTTGGTTTGAGCTGGTGCGCGATGGCGCCGATGCAGCGGCCCGCATGATCAGCGCCCAAACCACCACCCCTGCGGTGGTCGACTATCGCCCCCCCGCCCGCTCGGAACTCACCTCGCAGGCAGAGATTCTGCAAGCAGCGATCCGCTCACGCCCCAACGGCATCACCATTGATCTGGTTGACGCGGAAGGGCTTCGCCCCCTGCTCGAGCAGGCCCGGAGCCAGGGCATTGCCGTCAACGTGTTCGACTCGGAGCCGCCCAATAAGTTGCCGCTGACCAGCATCGGCAACGATTACTGCCTCCAGGCACGGATCGCCTCCGAACGGTTGGTGCAGCTGCTGGGGGGCCAGGGGGAGGTGGCGATCATGCAAGGGGTGCCGACGGCACCAAACCATGCCATCCGTGCCCGCTGTCACCGGCAGGTGTTTGACGGCCATCCAGGTATTCGGGTTGTGGCCTCCCCGATCGACAACGACAACATCAGCACCACCGAGGAGCAGGCCAGGGCCACCATGGGTGCCTATCCGGGCCTGAGGGGCTGGGTGGTCTCCGATGCGGGCGGCGGCATCGGCGTGGGTCGGGCGATCACCGCCCTTGGCAAAAAAGGCAAGGTCCAGGTGGTGGCCCTCGATGACCTGCCCGAACTGCTCCAGCTGATCGATGCGGGTGTGGTGGATTCAACCGCTGCCACCAAGCCCTTTTCCCAGGGCTATTGGGCGGTGATCAGTCTCTGGCAGCAGGGTTTGGCGGCTCCATCGATTGAGCGGATCGATACGGGCATCAGCGTGCAAGGAAGGGCTCAGATCGGTCTCTGAGGCCGTTCAGGCCTCAGGGCGTGCCGCCTGGCCATGGCGGATCGCCACGCTTCGGTAGTCAGCTTTGGCTGCCTCGGCTGGCAATCCAGCCAATTCGCGATACATCGGCGCGGCCGCCTTGCCTGAGGTGAACGAGAGGAATTCGCCGTTGTGGTCGCCAAAGCGATACCAGTGCCGCTCGCCCCCGGGCACGTGCACAAGGGTCCCCGCCCCGGCCCAATGCTCCTGGTTGCCGACGCCAAATAACACCGGCCCCTCGATCACAAAAAAAGTCTCATCCCAGGGGTGGGAGTGCGGTGCAGGCCCCGTACCATCCTTGCCAGAGGTGAAAAACACCTCAAAGCTTTGGGCCTCATCTCCGGAAATGAGCGTCTGAATGTCAAAACCGGCGATCCGCATCGCAGCTGGCCGGCCGGAGGGCCCAATCATGCGAGCGCCCGTCATTGCGTTCTGGACTTGGAGACCATGACCTTACGCAGGGGCTCACCTAACCTTGCCCTGCGTTTTGGCAATGGCTTGTCGAGCCAACGTCAAATCGCCGCTTGGAATCCACCCAACCCCCCTGCCCGATGCCAGCCGCAGAATCCGATGAATCAAGGGTCAGGCTGCCTGAACCGGGCTGGATTGGAGAGGTGCTTGGAACCACGATCACCAGCCTGGAGGCGCAACTGCTGGGGGAGGGCAAGGGGCTTCAGTCCACCGCCTGGCGGTTGCAGCTCACCTGTGACCCTCCAGGCAGTGGCCCAGCCAGCGTCATTCTTAAAAGCGAAACATCCAATCAGGATTTCAATGCCTTCAGCCGGCTCAACAATGCATTCGGCCGCGAGGTTGGGGTCTACACCCATTGCACCCCCAGGCTCGCCGATCACCAGCCGTTGATTTTCGCCTGCCAGGGCGGAGGACCCGCCTGGCTGCTCATGGAAGATCTCACCCACTTGGATGCGGGTGACCAGGTGATTGGTCTGACCTATCAACAGACCTTGGCCACCATTCAGCAAATGGCTGCCATTCATGCCGAGTTCTGGAAGGACCCAGACCTGGAAGAGCACAACTGGTTGCCGCCCCATGGCTTCTGGTTCACCGCTCCCAAAAGTGAAATCCTCGATAATTTCTTTGCCACCTACGGGGTTCGTTTCGGCTCGGAAGTGTGTCAGTTGGTACGTGCGGTGCTGGAGCAGGCTGACGCCATCGATGCAGCCCTGGCGTCAAGGCCCTGGACCTTGGTGCACGGTGATCTGCGCGCTGACAATGTCTTGTATGGCGGGTCACCTGAGGATCCTGCTTCGGTGATCATTGATTGGTCCTGGGCCACCCGCAGCATGGCTGCGATCGACATTGCCTTCCTGGTTGGTGGAAGCACCCCCCAGGTGCAACGTTTGGGGCGCCATGGGGAGTTGTTGGGCGCCTGGCATGGGGCCCTGGTGCAGGGTGGGGTGCGTGATTACTCGCTCGCTGATGCCAAGCGGGATCTCCAGTTGGCAGCCTTGCGCTGCATGACCACCGGCATAGCGATGCATGGCTTCTCCATGCTTCCTGATACGCCCGTGCGGGTAGCGCTGTTCATGGATGATGCGATCCAGCGTCACGCCGCCTACGCGGTGGAAATTGAGGCCTGGCAGGCCCTGCCCGATCCAAGTGCCTTCCTAAACTGAATCAGGCCGGCCTGCCTGGGGGCTGTTTTTACGTTCGTAACTCAACATTCGACGTCCAATGGACATCCGCTCTTCTGGTGCAATTCTTAAAATCCTCAACATCATTGCGATGGCTGATGGATACCTTTCTCCCAATGAGGAATTGCTGCTCCAGTCTCTCGAAAAGCAGTATAAACTCCAGGCGAAGCTTGTTGCCTGGGAAGATGAACTTGAAGACCGGCAGAGTATCACATCGCTGGCAAAACTGATTGCAATCGACTACCACATGCTGGCGATGAGGACAGCCGTGATGGTTGCCAGCGTGTGCAGGGGACGTGATGATGATGAATCAATTTGCCCAGCGGAGGAGCAGTTGATCGATGAACTTGCCAATGCCCTTTCCTTGCATCCTGATGATGTGGAGCTAGCCAGACAGGCTGCAGCCAAGGAGCTCAACAAGCAGCCCTCGCTCTGGCAAGTGCTGTATGACTGTTTTGGTTCCCAGTTTGACCGTCCCCTGCTGATCTGATCCCAACCAGATCCCAGGCCCAGGTGAAATCCTGGCCACGATCCGATAACCTCGATCAGGTTGAAAGGCGATCGCTTCCATGCATGCAACCCTGCGCGAGTATGAGGGGATCAAGGATCCAGTCGAAGCTCTGCAGCCTTTGCGGGATGGCTTGCTAGCGGCGATGGAAGCCTTGCCCGGTTTCATCGCCTACTACTTTGTCGATGTTGGCGAGGCGGGTGATCGAATGATTTCCCTGAGCGTGTTTGAAAGCAGCGAAGCGGCGGCTGCCTCCAACCGGATCGCTGCGGAATGGGTTGAGCGCTGGATTGCGGACCATCCCACCACCGCCCCAACCGCCAGTCGGGTGGATGCGGGGCCCGTTGTGGCCAGTGCCTTCAGGCCCGCCGTGTGATTCCCGTCACCAGGGCAGCACTTCGCCGTTGGCATGCCAGAAGGTGCCTGAATTGTCCAGCGTCAGGGCATCGATGCGGGCCAGCAGACCACGCACGGCCTGCTCCGGACTGATGCCTTGGGGATTGAAGTTCACCATCCGGGTGCGCACCAAACCAGGATGCAGGATCGCCACGGCGATGCCCCGCGCGCGCAGATCGATGGCCAGCGATTTGCCGGCCATATTGAGGGCCACCTTCGACATCCGGTAGCCGTAGGAGCCTCCGGAGCTGTTGTCATCAATCGAGCCCATCCGACTGCTCATCAGGGCCAGTTTGGCTCCGGCCTTCAATTGCTCCAGCAGGGCATCGATCAGGCGAAGCGGGCCCAGGGCGTTGACGTCGAATTGGCGCCGCACGCTGGCCAGATCCAGGCGGGCCAACCGGGTGGCTTCCAGCAGCCCGGCGTTGAGGATCAGGCCATCGAGAGGCAGGCCAGCCAGTCGTTCCACCAGGCCTGTGATCGCGGCATCGTTGCAGTGGTCCAGCCCCGCTTCGATGCGGATGCCCAGGGCTTCCAGATCGGCCGATGGGGTGCGGCAGGTGGCGATCACCCGATCGCCCCGCTCCTGCAACTGACGGCAGTACTCCAGGCCGATGCCCCGGTTGGCGCCCGTCACCAGGAAGGTTTTCATCGATTGGCAGCCCGCAGATAGCCCCATGCTGAGCCCAAGGCCACCAGCAGGGATGGCCAGAACAGCCACCAGCCGATCAGTTGGGCCCAGGAGGCCGCTCCCCAGGGCCAGAGCAGCAGCAGCAGGGAGGTGAACTGCAGAATGGTTTTGGCCTTGCCACTCCAAGAGGCGGGCCCACCACTGGTTTCGGCGGCTCGCCAACCGGAAATCAGCAATTCCCGCGCCAGCAGCAGCCAGATCGCCCAGAGGGGCAAGATCCCCTTGGCACCCAGCCACAGCAAGGGCGCGGCGATCAGGATTTTGTCGGTGAGTGGATCCAGACGGGCGCCCCACACCGAGCCGCCGCCGGCTTGCCGGGCCAAAACCCCATCGGCCCAGTCGCTCAGGCCTCCCAGCAGCAGCAGGATCCAGGCCAGGGCGATCTGACCATGGCTCAATGCCAGGATCAGGGGCAGGCCGAGCCCGGCTCTGCCCAGGGTGAGGCCATTGGCCAGTTGGCGGCTTGTGGCCTGAGGGCCCCTATCCGTTGCCATGCCACCTGCCCAGCTCGACCCCAGAATGGCCCCAGTGTTGAGTCTTCGCCCGTGGTGCAAGAGCTGGTTTCTGCCGTGATGTCGGCCCCGGTGCTGAGCGTTGGTGCCGACAGCCCCCTGCAGGAGGCGGTGCAGCTGATGAGCGAGCACCACATCAGCGGCTTGCCCGTGCTGGATGCCGCCGGGGCGTTGGTCGGCGAGCTCACCGAACAAGACCTCATGGTGCGGGAAAGTGGCTTTGATGCCGGCCCCTACGTGATGCTGCTGGACGCGGTGATCTACCTGCGCAACCCGCTCAGCTGGGACAAGGAGGTCCACCAGGTGCTGGGCAGCACGGTCGGCGAGGTGATGAATGCCAAGGTGCACACCTGCCGAGCCGACCTGCCCCTGCCGGCAGCCGCGAAGCTGCTGCATGAGCGCAGCACCCAACGCCTGTTCGTGATTGACGAAGACCAAAAGCCCCTGGGCGTGATCACCCGGGGCGATGTGGTGCGGGCCCTGGCAGCGGCGGGTTGATGGGGTGTCAATCGGGGCTATCGAGCCCCATCACCCGTCGGTAGGGCGCCCTGGCCTGGGTGGCAGCGATCGTCGCCTGCACATTTGGGTAGGGGCCCAAATCGAGTTGGGGAAAGAAGATCGGCAGATAGGCCAGGTAGGCGTTGACGGCGCAGTCGGCCACCGTCCAACTGGGGTTGCCCCAGGGCCCGGCCAGCAAGGAGCGCCCACCAGCCAACCGGCCATCCAACACCTCCATCAAGCGCGGAAACTCCCGCTCCCGGTTGGCGGGCACGAACAGGGCCATCGCCAGAGTGGCGTTGGCAAACAGGATCCACTGGGTCGCCAGGGCCCGCTGGGCCGCCACCTGCGTAGCCGTGCCGGTGAAGTCGTGGCCATGGTGATCGGCCAGGTGCAGCAAGATGGCCCCGCTCTCAAACAGGTGCAGCGATTCGCCCGTCGGGCTGAGCACGGTCCCATCCACCAGAGCCGGGACCTTCCCAAAGGGGTTGACTGCTGTGAATGGGGCCTGGCGGTGCTCGCCCGCCTCCAAATCAAGCTGGATCCAGTCGTAGGCCAGCCCCTTCTCCTCGAGATACCAGCGGGGCATGGAGGCGCGGCTGAAGACGCCGCCATAGAGCTTCAGGGTCATCTGGTCTGGGGCATGGCGGAGCACTCATCCCATTCTCTCCGGGCATGTCTCCGGTCGCCGCCAGCGCGGCTGGCTCGGGCCCTGCCAGCGGCCCGTGCTGATTGGAGCCGAATGGCGCACCTGGCTGGCGCGACCCAGGTAGACCCAGGCGCTGCTTCCAGCCAGCAGCACAAGCCAGTGGCGCTGAAAAAGCCTTGGCGAGCCCTCGAGGCGGTCGAGCCGCGCCAGGGTGGCCCCATCCACCCCGTACAGCTCCCCCTGCAACAGGGGCGTCGCCCCAGCCCCCGGGGCAACCGCAACCGCCATGGGGAAGGGGCCTAAGTCATAGAGCGCGACACCAGCCAGCTGGGCCTGACCCCACCAGCTTGCACCCTCCAGCCAGTGATGGTTGGGTTGGTCCCGTTTGAGGCTGCCGTAGACAAACACGGCCTGCTCCCCTGGGGCGCCGGTCATACTTGGGCCTGTGACCCCGTGCTCAGCCATGACCATCGCCCTGTTGATCGCCCTGGCCGGATCCTTGGCGTTGATGGCTGTGATCGTCAAGCGACTGGAGCAGGCCTGATACCTGAACCGACGTCCCTGCGGACCGTTTGGCTGCGTACATGGCGTTGTCGGCAGCACTCAACAGCTCCTCGCAGCTATCGCCGTGGTCTGGATAGCGCGCTATGCCAACGCTGGCTGAAATTTCGATACCCGGGTCAAGCTCCGCGTAGGGCCTGCTGCTGGCCTCGACCAACTTCCTGGCCATGGCCTCAAGCTCATCGCTGCTGCCGGCCTCCGGCACCAGCACCACAAATTCATCTCCACCCTGGCGGCAAAGCAGGTCGCCTTCGCGGATTACCTTGCGAAACCGTTCCGCCACGGTCTCTAAGACTTGATCACCCACATTGTGGCCAAACTTGTCATTAACCAGCTTGAATCCATCCAGGTCAAGATAGAGCAGGGCTACACCATGGCCATGTCGTTTGGCCAGGGATAGGTGGCGCTCCAATTGCTCCATCAACAGGGAGCGATTGGCGAGGCCGGTAAGGGTGTCATGCATGGCCAAATACCGCATCGACTGTTCGGCTTGATGGCGTTCGGTGACGTCTTGGTACATGCCAACGAAGTAACGCGGTTCGAGCTGTTCATCGCGCACCGTTGTGATGCTGAGGTGATGACGACGCACCTCGCCATTGCGCATTTTGTTCCAGATATCACCTTCCCAATAGCCCTTATCGGTGAGATCATGACGCATCTGCTCGTAAAATCTCGCATTGTGCCGGCCTGATTTGAGTAAGTTTGTACGCTGGCCCTTGATTTCGGCGATGCGGTAGCCAGTCAGTTGACTGAAGCCATTGTTTGCCATCAGGATGCGGCCCTCTGGATTGGTCACCACAATCCCCTGGCTGCTTTCTTCGAACACAGTGGTAGCCAATGCCCGTTCTCGACTGGCAGCTTCGCTAATCTCCAGGGCATGGCGCGTGGCCAGATGGTTGCCGACCAGAATGTGGGTGATCAAGGCCGCCACAGCACTCGTGCCTGCCCCAACCAGAAGGTTGATCCAGAAGGCACTCGTGACCCCATTGGGTCCAACCAGCCGCGGTGAAAGTTGCACCCCCACCAACCAGGTGCGCCCACCAATCTGCAGGGGTTCATAGGAGGGATGGTTGAGTTGCTGGCGGCGCACCAGTTTGAGATTGTCATACAGCAACTGGCTTGCGAAGGGGCGATCGCCATCGAAAACAAGCACTCCCGTGCCGGCCATGTCGGCGTTGTCAATTCCTGCGATTGAACTGTTGACGAGATCGTTCATGCGTAGGGGCGAATAGGCCCAACCCAGCAACTGGCGTTCAATCGACCCCGGCAGCTGGCCCCGATCGGCATAGATGGGAAGATAGATCAAGACACCCCGCTGCAGATCCTCCTGGGTTTCCTGCAGCAATTTCACCTTGCCGCTGAGGCTTGCAGCACCGGAGAGCCAGGCTGCCCGCATGGCCTGGCGGCGAATGGGCTCGCTATACATATCGAATCCGAAGGCACGCTGATTGCGCCAATCGAACGGCTCGAGAAATTCGATGGAGCTGTAACTAGACCTCGGACCCGGTGGCCGCACCCTGAAATTGGGAAACCCTTCTGCCTGGATGCGTTGTTCGTAGTCCGTAAGCTCGACGGCGGGAATCCAACGAGCAAAGCCCACCCCCTGGACCCCCCTCAATTGGCTGGTGTTGAGCGCGACTGTTTCGTAAAAGGTGGCGAACTGGTGGCGATCAATTGGGCCTGAGGCGTTAAACAAGCCGACAACGGCACTGAGCATGGAAATATTGATCTCTAATTTGCTGCGTAGGGCATCACCCACGTTGTCGAGCAGGGTGCGTTCAATGCGCAGGTGCTCTTGCTGACCAAAGCGCCTGGTCTGTTCGCTCACCGCAGCCGTGCTGGTTAGCCCGATGCCCAGCACGAGCCAGGGCAGCAAAGCGATGGTTCGCTGCCGGCCCAAGCAGTTGATCAGCCTCCCCATTAACACCCGGGGATAGACTCTCACTGGCCGTTAGCCAACTTCATTGCAAGCCTAGACTCAAACCATCAACCCCGCCCAGGTGACGCTCCCAGCACAAGCTTCCTATCACGGGGTCTCACCTGCGCAGTCAGTCCTGAACGTTTGTGCGTTGCTTTAAGGCCCCAATTGCACCATCAAGATACCCACTGGTTGCCAGGAGGATGGCCTTGCCACGATGGCCACCCCGCGGCTAGGGCCCGAGCTGCTGGCGGCGGGGCCAAGCAATAATTTCCCCCTCGGCCACCAGCCAGATCTGGTGACGTTCGTGGCATGGCTGACCCCCCGTCAAGCGCCCGAAGGCGGGCAGTGCCATCTGGTTTTGATCGGGATCGAAGGCAAAGCATGGCAGCCGCAGGCGCTCCTTGCCTCTACCAACAATCGCCATCGGATGCACGTGGCCGCAGATGTTCAGATGGCTTCCCTGGGGCTCCGGTTCGTGGCTCAGCCACCAGGGGCCTAGGGCCTGGGAGGGTTCCTGGGGCAACCCTTCGACCCAGCAGCCCTGATCGTGGTTACCACCGATCAAGCGCAGACTGCAGCCCAGCAGCTGCGGCAGCGCCGCCAGTTTTGAGCGCAGTTCGGCCGTGAGTCCCAGGCGGCTGTGGATCAGATCCCCCAGCACCAGCAGTTGCTGTGGCTGCCAGC
>CBFIGH010000034.1:0-15087 GCA_965662115.1 Cyanobium sp. | reverse complement strand
CGAGGTAGAGAAGATCTGCTGCACGCCCGAGCGCAGCTGGCTCGCCACGTCACTGCTGTTGCCGCCAGAATCAGAAGCCCCCCAGGTGACGACGGAGCCATCGCTCTTCAGCGCCGCAAAGGCCCACGAGGTAGAGAAGATCTGCTGCACGCCCGAGCGCAGCTGGCTCGCCACGTCACTGCTGTTGCCGCCAGAATCAGAAGCCCCCCAGGTGACGACGGAGCCATCGCTCTTCAGCGCTGCAAAACCGCCATAATTTATATATTCACCGCCAGTTCTATCTCGTGAGGCGGCACGGATGGGGGTGCTGGTCACTACGGCCGCCTGCTCCACCTCCAGCTCCCTCCCCGCCACCAGCACGCTGCCTAGATCATGAGCCGCGCGCAGCGCCAGGCGCTCCCGCTCATCGATCACTCCCTCACGCAGCAACAGCACCGCGAACAGTGCCCCCTCATCGCCGGGGGACTCCGCCGCATTCAGCAAGCCATCCAGGTGGTGGCCCAGCTCCTCGGTGAGCACCGCCAGCGCCTGGGCGCGGCTGGCGGTCTGCAGCCAGTCGGCATTCACGTAGATTGTGTCGGTGCTGATCGCATAGGCACCGGCCGCTGCGGGCATGGCGCTCCCTGACAGCACCACCACTGGCGGGAGATGGCTGAAATGCCCTTCGCTCCACTCCCTCACAAGCCGCTGGAGTTGTTCCGACGCTCCGTCCAATTGCAGCGCTTCCTCAGCAGCCCGGGTCAGTTCACCGGACCTGGCCCAGACACTCAGCTGTTCATGCCACTCCTGCAGCAGTTCAGCGGAAAGGATCAGGTTAGAAGAGCCCATGGCTTGGCATTTATCTCGAAAGTGGAGGGAGCAGAACCTGGAGAATTCAGAACGGCCTATCCAGATGCAGCTGGCGACACCAACCAACTGAGGATTCGCGCTCCCCGGATGGCCTTGTGCTCCCGCAGGCGTTTCGCCGTCTTGCCCCGAGATGCGATCTCCCGGTTAGCGGGAAGGGTCCAGATGACGTCTCTGGTTCCAACGGCAATGCCGGTCGGCGTACGGCAGAGCCCCATCGCCTGATCGAAATGGCTGAATCTGATCTGGAGCTGACCGTTGTGACTCCCGATGCTCACCACCCTCCCGGCCTGGTAGGTGCTCAGCAACACAGAGAGCTCAAGCTGTTCCAGCAGGGCCGGCAGGCCGCTGGTGTTCTCGTAGGAGACGGGGACGCCGGGGCGTACTTGGCCGTCTGAACCGCTGTTGCTGTCGGCGGATGCCAGCAGAGAGTCCTTCATGGCAGCTCACCCATACAAGCGCTTGCCAGCTCAGGCCTGATGGCCAAGTCAGGCAGGTTTGTGACTGCTTTCAGGGATCGAGTCGTCACGGTGTAGCAAGGAATCGAGAGAACAAGCGCCTGTTTGGCATTGAGGAGGAAACAGCTGAGGACGCTGGAATCAAAGTGGGCCTTGGCCAGGATTAACTGGGTGTTCATCAGCCAGAGGCGGCCGCAGCCCCAGGCCTGGGCGGTATAGGGCTTGAT
The DNA here is from genome assembly GCA_965662115.1 of Cyanobium sp. Classification (GTDB taxonomy): domain Bacteria; phylum Cyanobacteriota; class Cyanobacteriia; order PCC-6307; family Cyanobiaceae; genus Cyanobium_A. The sequence continues at coordinate 13,556 of CBFIGH010000034.1, read as the reverse complement.
GGGGATTGGAATCTCCCGGCTGGCTCCCTGGCAAGCCATTGGCGTGCCGTGTCTTGGCGCTGGGAGCCTGCTGAGCCGCCGCCCAATCTGCGGGAGCTTTGCCAGTGGGGATCGCGACATAGCGGCAAAGCGGGGATGACTGCGCTGAAGCAACGGTGCGGTGATGGACGTGTCCAGCAGCTGAACGGCCTGAATGAACGGTGGTCCAGCTATCGGCTGGCTGGGTCAAGGCGGAGCAGGGCTACCCAAAAGCCTTCACTTTGGGCAGCGATGCCTGTGGGAGTTGACGAAGTAGCTAAGATACTCTATTCGCTTACTTAACCGCGTTTGTGTAGCGAAACGAACAATCCTTGTCGTTTGGCCGCATAGCCGGTTCGGGTTTTATGCAATAAATGCATAGCGCAAGGCTTGAGCGCCACTGGCTCTGGCGTTCGATTCGCTTGACCCGCCGAGGAGCACCTCCACTCCTGTGCAAGGCCGCGATGCTTACGAAAGGGGCTTGGCGGGGTCGAGACCCTCCACCTCTCCGGCAAACACCCGGCTGATGGTGATGTCCTCAGCCTCCAGGGTCATCAGATCGATTTTGGAGAGCGGGCTGCCCATCCTGGTGAACAACCGATTGGCCTGTCGCATGCGGGCCCGATCGATCGCATTACGAATCGATCGGGCGTTGGCAAAGAAGGGCAATTGGATGCGGCGCTGAATGTATTCAGCAAAGGCCGAGCCTGCTTCCGGGCTGAATCGGTAGTTTTCAGCCGCCAGAATCAACTGGGCAATCGCCAGCAGCTCATCGGCCGAGTAGTCGGGGAAGTCAATATGGTTAGCCACCCGGGAGGAAAGGCCAGGATTACTCTGATAAAAAATATCCATACGCTCCTTATAACCAGCAAAGATCACCACTAGGTCGTCCCGATTACCCTCCATAACCTGGAGCAGAATTTCAATCGCTTCAGCGCCATAGTCGCGCTCATTTTCAGGGCGATAGAGGTAGTAAGCCTCATCGATAAACAGCACGCCGCCCATCGCTTTTTTAAGCATCTCCCGCGTTTTGGGGGCCGTGTGGCCGATGTACTGACCCACCAGGTCATCCCGGGTGGCCATCACCACATGACCTTTGCGCACATAGCCCAAACCATGCAGGATCTTGCTCATCCGCTCGGCCACCGTGGTCTTGCCGGTGCCCGGCCGGCCTGTGAATGACATGTGCAGGCTCGGCGGTGTGGTCTCCAGGCCCACCTGCTGCCTGGCCCTGTCGACCACCAACAGGGCGGCGATCTCCCGAATCCTGGCCTTGACGGGACGCAGACCGATCAACTCCCGATCCAGTTGGTCAAGCATCGCCTGAATGCCCACCCCGTCATAGGCCGATTGCAGGTCGATCAAGGTGTCGTCAGAGGAGGTACCCATGGCGAAATCAAGCGATCAAGGGATCAAAGCGTCGATGGCGGCGCTGAAGTCCCACTCCGGCGCGCCGATCGGGCTGTTGTCGGCTTCAGCTCGCAGGGTGAGGTTGACGTACGTGCGGCCAAAACTGATGTCAGGGAAGCGTTGCTGTTGATCGCAGAGGGCATTGAGCCGCTCCAAAAAGTCGCGGGTTGTGGCGTAGTCGTCGAATTCGAGCCTGCGTTCGAGCCGCTCGGGCTGCTCGGGCTTGGGGCGGGGAGTCCAGGCTTGGTCCATGAATCAGTCCAGGCAATCGGTGCGGGCCACGGCCAGGCGGCTGGCCCAGGCAGCGGCGTAGGCGCGGTTGGCGGCCTGGTCGGCGGGATCCTGGCTACCGAGGGGGCATGGGAAGGTGCCGCGGATGGCGGCGTTCGTGACGCAGAACATCGACTTCTGAAAACTCATACAGATTTTCACCCGCACATCGCCCTCACCCCTGGTGCGGTTGCGATAAAGCTGGTGCAACCGCTCAGGCAAATGGCGGAACATGTCCTGCATGAGCAGGCTGGGAGGCACGCCGGCCCCCATGCTCGGCAGGGGATCGGCGTAGAGGGCGCCGTAGGCAAACTGGCCCTGGTCAGGAGAGATCTGCTGGGCCTGGGCGTTGAAACTCACCGTGCCCAGAAAAGGCAATCCCCTCAGGAATACGGCCTCCACATAGGGCACGGCCACATCCACCAGGAAGGTGAGCCCCGCCTCAGGCGGCAGCACCCACAGCCGCTCGCCGGCGATCTCCACCCCGTAGGTGATCGGCTTGCCGGCGGCGGCCACCAGACCGTCCTTGATGAACTCCACTACAGCCTCGATCGACCCCACCCGTCCGGCCGCCTCGGCCCTGGCCAGATCGAGGAACAGATCGCTCATCACCCGCCAAAACTGGCCCAGGGCGTGGGTGGTGGCCGCCGTGCGAATCAGCTCAACCAAAAAGCCTCGAAACAGGGGGTGGAGCAGGGCCAGGAGGGGATCATGTCTGGTCTTGCGGCGGATGATCGCTGCACAGTTGGCCGCGAAAGGCTCCGAATCCAAATAGGCATCGAGGCCGCCGGTGCCGTGCCAGAGCATCGCCTTCATGCAATATTCGGCGTACTCGAAATTGATCCTGTCGTGGTTCAGGTGGCGCCAGATCTTGGCGACACTCTTGTCGCCATCGAGATACTTGAACAGCGGGAAGGGCAACAGGAACTGCTGCTCCGCCTGGAAGATCAGGTTTTTGCTGTAGGCATCGAGCACTTCGCCATAGCTCTTGAGCACATCCACCACCTCGATCAGGTGCTCCGCCGTGTTGGCCAGCAGGGTGTGGCCGGCCAGCAGGGAGGCCTCCAGCTCGGCTGCGCCGGGCATGCCGCCGCTGCGCACCAATTCAGCAGAAATGATCGGCATCAGCTCAGGCCTCCGGAATACACGGCGGCCGCCAGGGCTGGCAGCTGCACCATGGCCGTGCTGGCCGACTCACTGAGGCGGCCGAGGCCATAGGGCAGCAAGCCGATCGCAAACACCGCCACAGCCAAAGCCATGGCTGGGATGGTCTCCCGGGGGGCCACGGCGGCAAGATTCACGTCCAGTCGGCCATGGGCCACCGGATCGGTGAGCGGGGTGACGGCCAACCGGCCGAAGAAGGCCCGGTTCACCAGCAGCAGGAAGTACACCGCCGTCAAGCCCGACCCCACCATGGAGAGCAGAGTGGCCAAGGGATAGGTGCTGATACTGCCGCGGAACACCAAAAACTCAGAAATAAAGCCAGCCATGCCAGGCATGCCGGCGCTGGCCATCACCCCCACGATCATCAACGTGCCGGTGAAGGGCAGGCCCCGTTCGGGGTTGAGCAAGCCGTGCAGCACCGTGAGGTCACGGGTGCCGGTTTTGCGGTACACGATCCCCACCAGCAGGAACAGCAGCGCTGAGATCAGGCCGTGGCTCACCATCTGGAACACCGCCCCGAGGATCGCCACCGGCGTGGCCGCAGCCGCCGCCAACAGGATGTAGCCCATGTGGCCCACCGAGCTGTAGGCCACCATGCGTTTCATGTCCTTCTGGGCGATCGCAGCCAACGAACCAAACAACACCGACACCGCCGCCCAGATCGCCAAGCCCGGAGCAAGCAGGGTCCAGGCCTCGGGGAACAATCCCATGCAGAACCGCAGCAGCCCATAGGTGCCGAGCTTGAGCAGCACGCCAGCCAGCAGCACCGAAACAGGCGTCGAAGCCTGGGTGTGGGCATCGGGCAACCAGTTATGGAAAGGGAACAGCGGCACCTTGATGCCGAAGCCGATCAGCAGGGCGCCCAGCAGCAGCAGCTGGCTACCCATCGCCAGCCGTTCGCTCGTTACCGGCGTGAGGCTGAAATCAGCGGTGCCGCTCAGCAGGGCCAGCCCTAAAAATGCCCCCAGGATCAACATGCCGGACACAGCCGTGAAGATCAGAAACTTGGTGGCGGCATAGGCCCGGTTGACTCCGCCCCAGATCGCGATCAGACACCACAGGGGGATCAGCTCCAGCTCATAAAAGAGGAAAAAGAGCAGCAGGTTTTCGGCCAGGAAGGCGCCGTTCACGGCCCCACTGATCACCAGCAGCAGGGCGAAATAGACGCGCGGCCGCTTGTCGATGTCGCGGGTGCAGATGGCCGAAACCAGTGTCAGAGCGCCGTTGATCAGCACCAAGGGCAGCGAGAGGCCATCCACACCGAGCTTGTATTCGAGGCCAAGGCTGTCCACCCAGCGCAGCGACTCCTGCAGTTGCATGGCGCTGTTGAGCGGGTCAAAGCGGGTCAACACCACCAGGCTCCAGGCCAGCTGCAGGCCGAGCACCACCAGCGTCACCGTGCGCATGCGACCCTCTGCCGGCTTGCCGGGCCAGAGGGCCAGCAACAGGGCTCCGGCGAAAGGAATCAGCAGCAGCGCACTCAACATGGCCGTGTCCTCATCCCTGCCACCAGTGGAGGGGCAACCACTGCAGCGAAGCCAGCAGCAGCAAAATCGCCGCCACCACCGTCAGCACATAGCTCTGCAACTGGCCGCTCACCCCCAGTTTGAGCCCCTCGGCGCTGGCCAGGGAAAAGCGGCCGATGCCATTGACCAGGCCATTCACCAGCGTGCGGTCGAACCAGACGGTGAGCCGGGCCAGGCCGGCCACCGCCGCCACGATCGTGGCCCTGTAGATGCGGTCGGTGTAGAAGTCGGAAGCGAGCAGATCTTGCAGCAGCCGCAGCGGCCGCAGCGTCGAGCGCGACCAGAACTTGTTCAGCGGCACCACGGCGCCGCCCACAGCGCCAATCAGGCCGCTGGCGGCCAGGGCCGCAGCCACCGGCCAGGGGAAAAAACCCACGCTGGGGGCTGGATCCAGGCGATTCATCATGGCCGGCATCAGCGCCACCAGCACCGTGAGACTGACCATGGGCAGGGCCATTAACCAGTTCACCTCGGGCGCCCGCTTCGTTTTGGGCAGCGAAGGACCCATGAACACATGCCGGAAAACCCGCACGAAATTAAAAGCCGTCAAGCCATTGGTGAGCAGAACCACCGCCGCGAAGAAGGGGTGCTGGCTGGCAAAACCCTCCAGAAGCATCCCAAAGCACCAAAAGCAGCCCAGAGGCAGCAGGCCCACCAGGCCGGCGCTGCCGACCAGATAGGCGGTGGTAGTGGCCGGCATGCGGGAGCCCAGCCCGCCGAGTTCGGTGAGGTCCTGGCAGTTGGTGGTGGCGATGATGCTGCCCACACTCATGAACATCAGCGCCTTGGCCAGACCATGGGCAAATAGCAGCAGCAGGGCGATCCCAGCCTGCTGCAGGGCGATGGCAATGAACACCAGCCCCAGATAGGACGTTGTCGAATAGGAAAAGGCCCGCTTGATGTCCACCTGGGCAATCGCCACCAGGGCCCCCGCCACGGCGCTGATCGTGCCCACCAGCAGCAACACGGTGGTGGCCAGGGGGGAGAAGCGCAGCAGGGGCATCACCTTGATCAACACCAGGGCGCCGGCGGTGACAACCACCGAGTTGCGCAGAATCGAGGCCGGATTGGGGCCCTCCATCGCCTCATCGAGCCAGAGGTGCATGGGGAACTGGGCACACTTGCCCATCGGCCCGGCGATCAGCCCCAACCCCAGCAGGGTGCCGGCCAGGGGCGGGAGGGCGCCGCTGGCATCCGCTGCAGCGGCCCAGGCGTAGAGATCGCTGAACTCCATCGAGCCCGCCCAGGCCGACAGAGCCACCATGCCCATCAACAGCAACACATCACCCACCCGTTTGGTGAGAAAGGCGTCGCGGGCGGCGGTGACCACCAGGGGCTGGGCATACCAGAAGCCCACCAACAGATAGGTGGACAGGGTGAGCATCTCCAGCAGGAAATAACTCATGAACAAACTGCTGCTCAGCACCACGCCGGCAAGCGCCCCCTCAAAGAAGCCCACCAGGGCATAGAAGCGGGCCAAGGCCCATTCCTTATCGAGATAACCGAGGGCATACACCTGGCCCAGCAGGCTCATGCCGGTTACCAGCTCGAGGGCCGCCAGGTTGGTGAGCGAGAGATCGAAGCCGATGCGCAGGTCGAGATCGGCGGCCTGAAACCAGCCGAATTCCAAGTGCTGGGGGCCGAGATCCCAGACCTGCTGAAGAATCAAACTGCCATGGATCACCGCCAGCAGGGTGACCAGCAGGTTGAGGTAAGCCGCCGGGCGCGGACCATTGCGCTTAAACCAACCCGCCGCCCAAGGCAGGGAGAGCACCATGCCACTGAACCCGTAGAGGGGAATGAGCCAGACCAGCTGGATCGACAGGGGCAGGGGTGGGGCGGACAAGACAGAGAGGGCACGAGGTCAGCATCGACTGATTCTGATGAACTAGAAGGTGGCTCGCTCCATCGACGCATCACCGCTGCTGGCCCCGAGGCTGCCCAGCCAGGCGCGCAGATCGTCACCATGGTGTTGTTCGTCAGACAACAGCTCCGTAAAAAAGGCCTGGTTGTCAGGGTCGCCCACCAGCAGACAAAACCGCATCGCCTCGGCGTAGTGGTTGATCAGGGTGGTTTCCAAGCTGAGGTTGAGCCTCAGCAAGCCAACCAGGTCTGGGGCATGGCTGACCGGACTCAGCTGGGAAGCGGCCGGCACCACCCCCAGGGCCAGCATGCGCTGGATGATCCGCTCGGCATGCCGCAGCTCCTCCACGGTTTCGTGGCGAAAACGCTCTGCAGCATCTGCTTCCCCCCAAAGCTCCACAAGGGAGCCCTGGGTCATGTACTGCTGAACAGCAGAAAGTTCAAGGCTCAGGGCGCGACCGAGATAACCCAGGACGCGCGGATGAACGGCGCCCATGGAACTCAAAGCCGACGGGTGGTGGCAGTGGCGATCAAGGCAGGCTCCACTTCGGTGTGGGGACGGGCAATGATGTGGGCGGCAACCAGGCCATCACCGACCCGCTCGCAGGCATCAGCACCAGCACGAACGGCGGCGTTCACGGCTCCGGTTTCGCCCCGGACCATCACGGTGACATAACCGCCGCCGACAAACTCACGGGCGATCAGGGTGACCTCCGCAGCCTTGGTCATGGCGTCAGCGGCCTCAATGGCCGGCACCAGGCCACGGGTTTCAATCATGCCGAGGGCAATGCCCTGAATGGAAGGAGCCATGGCTTTGTTGCGCGAAGGGGTGGATGGACGGGTGGTGCCGGCGCCGCCAGCGCTACCGGAGCGGGAACCGGTGGTGGTGGCGCTGGAGCGGCGGGTCGTGCTGGATGCACGGCCGACACTGGGCTTGCTGGCGGCCGGTTTTGCTGCGGACAGGGCCTTGGGCACCTCCGCCGCAGGAGTTGAGCCAGCCGCCCCAGGTTCCGCTGCCGCTGCCGCCGCTGGGGCGGATTGGGCAGCGGCAGCGGCGACGGGGTTGGGTCGGGGGGTGGGGGTGGCCATGGCTCAGGGGTGTGGGGCTGAAGGGAAGACAGGTCTGGGGGATAGGGGGCTATCCCCGCAGGCCTAGCCGTCGGGCTCCCAGAAATCGATGATTCCGCCGATGGTCAGATCGGTCTGGACCTCGGGATTGCCGCAGGCGAAACGGGCTGCCGAACCACTGGCGGTGAAAACCCAGTTCCCGGGGGAGGCCCCCACCGGATCCACCGCAACGTTGAGCTTGCCCTTGCTGGTGCGCAGGATGCGCAGATTGGAATGGTCCAGCCCAGCCACCCGTTGGCTGCAGACCAGGGATCCGGTGACCTGCATGATTTCCATCAGGCCGCACCGGGGGCAGGAGGGGCCTGGGGCTTACCGGCGTCCGGATCCCAGTGGTCAATGATGCCGACAATGGTGAGATCGCTGGGATAGGACTTGCTCCCCGCCGCCTCCCGGGCAGCGGAGCTGCCGACACAGATGACCCAGTCACCGGGGATGCAGCCGACAGCATCAACGGCAACCTTCTGGCTGCTGCCATCCAGCACCACCTGGAGGTGTTTGTGCTCGAAATCGGGGATCCGGTTGGTGGAAACCAGGGGTTTGACCACTTTGCAAATCAACATGTCAATGACCTCCTGCGCTCGCGAACGTGATGGTGGAACCTACCGCCTCTGCAGGGGTGTGGCGGTCTTGCTCGCGAACCGTAAGGAGGGCGTGGAGCAGCCCCTGGCTGAAGAGCTCGGCATAGCGGTTTTCCATCGCAGACTGCACTCTCTGGCAGTGGCGGATGGCACGTTCGCGGGCTCCAGGCACCTTGCCGTTGTAATCAAACCGCACCACAACGGGCACCGGCAGGCCGCGGGACACGTTGAGGCTCTTAAAGATCTTGACGCCAACATCGAGATCGGGAGCTCCTTCTTCAACCGTATCCATGTAGGCGAAGTAGGTGAGATTACGCAAATGAATCTCCTTAAAGCCAATGCCGACGCCAATAAACCGCTCGGCATGGCCCGCATCGACATAGCTGCCATCGTGAACCTGGCGCACGTAGTCAATCTGGGAGAGGTTGTTTTCCAGCAACCTGGCGATCAGCTTGACCATGCCCGGGTCTGGACTGCTGGCCGCCGCCTGCTCCACCATCGCCTCAATGCGGGCCCGCCCATCGTCGGTGTTGAGGTTCTGGGTGGCGTCGTAGACAGCCTGCGCGTCGAGCCAGCGATCCAGATTGGTGCTGCCATCGAGGCCGGGGACGTGGACGCGAATGGCATCGGTGTCAGTATCCAGCCCCATCAACAGCAGATCCACCGAAGCTCCGCAGCAGAAACTGTTTTCGACGGCCTGCTGAAAATCCTTGAGTCGGGCCAAACCACAGGAAGCGGCCAAGGCATCGTCGCTGCCATGGGCGGCACAACCCTCGTGGCTTGGATCCTTGGAGCTGAAGTGGTAGAGCACCACCTTGAGGTAGCGGGTGTCCTGATGGGCGGGGTTGGGTAAGCCCTCGCGGTAGCGACGGTGTTCGGTTTTGACCCAGCGGTTCACCGTGTTTTCCACGTCAAACAACGCTCCGGCATGGGAGCGACGGCGCACCGAACTGAACGGAAGCCTCAGGGCATAGGCCACGGCATGGGCCAGCCGACCATCGGAACAGGGCGTGATGTCGAGGAGGTGGAAGCCACAGGAGAGCAGGAAGCCATCGAACGTCTCAGCCAGAACACTGCCGGGCTTCCCCCCGAGGGGGTCCTGCTCGAAAAAGGCGTCGCTGGTCTGTTCATAGGTTTCAAACACACACCAGGCGAACAGGGTGCTCATGTCCAGCTGACTGACCCAGGCCTTCTCCAAAACCGGCAACGGCAACGCAAAACCAAGCTCTGCAATGGCCAGGTGCTGGGCCTGCTCGATAAAATTGGCCTCATGCTGGAGGGCCGAGAGGCGTTTGAGCAGGGGCACGATCCGATCGAAGGCTCCCTTGACCTGTTGGTCGTAAGCCTGCAGGGTTCGATTGGCGTGGCGATCGGTCAGGGGGTGAAGCCTGGCCGCACTGACAGTCGCTCTGGCGCGCTCGCTTGGGTTGGCTGCGCGGGGCCGACGGCGGGGCGCCGTGGGTGCCATCGGGCGGTAGGGAGTGGCGGTGGGTCGACGGGGCATCAGGGATTCAGCCGCGGGCCCCGCCGGACACTGTGATCAAGGATCCCGCCGTGGTGTTGCCACTGGAGCCGGTCACCCGGCTCACGGGCTCGGGCCTCTCTTCGTTGCGCTTAGGCTGCATGCTGCTGGGCATGGCCTGCATCGAACCGGGCCTGGTGGGGTTGCGGCGGCGGGCTGAAACACCTTCGGTGCCGGTAACCCGATCGCCCCGATCCCAGTCATCGCCAGTGATCTTCAGGCCCGCCGAGATGCCTTCACCGGTGACGCGGGAAGTGGGAGGCGCGGCCGGTTCAACCGCTTGGGGAACGTTCAGAACCGGACCGCGGGCCGATTGGCTGCCGCGGCGATCGAAGCGGAACTGCTCAGTGCCGGTGACCATGCCACCGGCCAGGTCAAAAGGGCCGGTAATCCTGCTGCCCTGCTCATAACTGGTGCCGGTGACAGCACCGGTGCGCTCTCGACCCAACTGGGCCGCTCGCGATGGGGATTGAATACTGAATTGTTGCCAGGGCTCACGCCCTGCCAAAGGTTGGGGGAAGTCGGAGTCCTGCTCATGGGCGGCTCCACAGGTTGCCATCAATTGATCGTTGCCGATGTAGGGCGTGCCGGTGACGGCCTCACAGGCGCCCCGACCGGCGCCGGTCAGGGCTCCGCCAATCCCGGGCTGAATGCCGCTCATGCGGTTGGATCCGCGCACTGGCGTCCGCTGGCGGATTTCGCTGACAGCCTTGCCGGTGCAGAAATCTCCGGCCTGCTCCAGCCCTGCATAGGGGGTTCCGGTCACCACCTTGCAGGTGCCGGGTTCATCGCCGGTGACGTTGGTGGAACGGCCGGTGCGGGTGCCACTGACAACCTGGGCTTTGTTGGTGACGCTGAAGCCAACCTTGGCGGCCTCTGGGGCGGGCTTGGTGGCGCAGAACTCGGAAAATTGCTGGCTACCGACGTACTCATCACCGGTGACCAGGCGGCAGCTCCCCGGTTCATCCCCGGTGACATGCTCGCTGCGACCCACGTGGGTGCCGGTGATCCCCGTGCCCCGCAGGGTATGGAGGCTGGCCACCTTGGTTGGCGCCCGGCCACCAACCTGGCTCTGGTCGCCGAGGTATTGGGTGCCGGTGAGCTGCCGGTTCGAACCGGGCTCATCTCCAGTCACATTGCTGGAGCGACCCACCATCACGCCCGAAACGGGCTGGCCGCCGTGGGTTTGGCTGCGATCCACCTTCCTGGGGCTGGGCGTGCTTGCCCCGCAGTAGGAGGCCGATTGATTGGCCGAGACGTACTCGGTGCCAGTGACGTTTTTGCAGGTGCCGGGCTCATCACCGGTGACTTTTTCAGAACGACCCACCTCGTTGCCCGTGACCCGGTTGCCATGGCTGGTGGCGCTGACGCGCACCTTGGCCGGCTGGGTGGCGACGGGGCCGCTCTGACAGAAGGCTTGGAAAACTTCAGCGCCGAGGTACTCGGTGCCCGTGATCGCCCGACAGGTTGCCGCCTCGTTGCCGGTGGTCTTGGTGGAGCGGTTGGCCTGGGTTCCCGTCACAACCTGACCGCTGCTGGTTTCGCTCTGGCCCACTTTCCAATGGGCGTCAGCAGCCATGGCCTGCTTGGCACCGTGGCGGTTGGGGCCCGAGGGTCTGGTGCCGCCGTTGCGACTGGTGCCCGCACTTCCCACCTTGGCGCGCAGCTCGCGAACCTTCTGGGACAGCTCTCGGGCGCTCATATCGGGGTTGCCCTGTCGGGATAGGGACGCCGCCGACGTACTGGTGGGGGCGTTGGCCGATTTGCCCCGCTTGGACAGGGCTTCACGACGGGCAAGCACCAAGGCTCGACTGGGATCGCGCTGGGCCGATCGCTTCGGGGTACTCCGGCGCTCGCTGCCCTGGCCAGCCCGGCTGCTCAGGGAAGACACCGATAGGCGGGAGCCCAGATCCTGGCTGGCCGGCTTGGTGTTCGGTGCTGGTGCCGGATTGGCAGCGGACTGGGGCTTCACAGCAGACTCGGGCTTGGCTGTGGTCTTGACGAGGTCGGTGCGGGTGCGATCTCGGGACGTATCAGCCCGCTTACCGCGCTTGGACAGGGCTTCCCGACGGGACAGCACCAAATCGCGGCTGGGATTGGCAATCGGACGGGCCTGGCTGCGATGGGCCTGACCGGTGGGAGCCGACAGGCTGCGGCTGGGCGATGGCGCAGGGGCACTCGCCACAGGAACGGGAGCGGGCTTGGCCGCTGCAGCTGCGGTGCGCGTCGGGCGTGCATCCTCGAGCGAGCGCACGCGAATCGTACCGGAACTAAACCGGCTGGCGGCCTTTTTGCCGCCGTTGGTGAGGGCCCTGCGGCGCTCCAGAGCTGCTGCCCGGCTGGATGTGCTGGCCATGTCCGCCCGTCGTATGGAAAATAAAAATTGAGGGGTGGGGGTGCCGACATGCAGCCGGCACCCCCTTGGTGGCACTGAAAATCAGCGGCCTTCGAACACCACGAAGCAGGCACCCTGGCTTTGGGTGTAAGCGTCGTAACCGACCAGACGCACGTGGTGGTCGGGGTAGGCACGGTGGCAAGCCTCGAGCTCGCTGACAATCACGCCCAGATCCTTCTCGCCGAAGAAGGGCAGTTTCCAGAACGACCAATAGGTCGCCATGGAATTGCTGGGGTGAACATGCTCAACGAGCGGGCTCCATCCCTGGGCGATAATATAGGCAATTTGGTCGTAGATTTCGTCCTGGGTGAAAGGCGGCAAGAAGCCGAATGTCTCCAGGGTGGCGACTGTTTGATAGTCACCCACGGTGCTCTTAAAAGGCATGGGGATCCCTTAGGTGGATGGAAATGGATTGATCAGTTGACGTCGAGTTTGTCGACGGTGTCGAACTCGAACTTGATTTCCTTCCAGGTCTCCAGGGCGATGGCCAGCTCGGGGCTGTGCTTCGCTGCTTCCAGAAGGATGTCACGACCTTCAACCTCGATCTCGCGACCGGCGTTGCGGGCTTTGACGCAGGCTTCAAGCGCCACGCGGTTGGCGGCAGCACCAGCGGCGGAACCCCAGGGGTGGCCGTGGGTACCACCACCGAACTGCAGCACCGAATCGTCGCCAAAAATGGCAACCAGCGCGGGCATGTGCCACACGTGGATACCGCCGGAGGCAACGGCGAAGACGCCGCCCATCGAGCCCCAGTCCTGGTCGAAGAAGTTACCGCGGCTGCGGTCTTCGGGGACAAAGGATTCACGCAGTTGGTCGATATAGCCGAGGGTCGACTGACGGTCACCCTCCAGCTTGCCGACCACCGTGCCGGTGTGCAGTTGGTCACCACCGGAGAGACGCAGGCACTTGGCCAGCACACGGAAGTGAATGCCGTGCTTGGGGTGACGGTCAATCACCGCGTGCATGGCGCGGTGAATGTGCAGCAGCATGCCGTTCTTGCGGCACCACTTGGCCAGACCGGTGTTGGCCGTGAAGCCACCGGTGATGTAGTCGTGCATGATGATGGGCTGGCCCAGTTCCTTAGCGAACTCGGCGCGCTCATACATTTCCTCGGGGGTCGCTGCCGTGCAGTTGAGGTAGTGACCCTTCTTCTCACCGGTTTCTTGCTCGGAGAGCTTCACAGCTTCGGCAACGAACTCGAAACGGTTCTGCCAACGCTGGAAGGGCTGCGAGTTGATGTTCTCGTCGTCCTTGGTGAAGTCGAGACCGCCACGCAGGCACTCGTACACCACACGGCCGTAGTTCTTGCCGCTCAGGCCGAGCTTCGGCTTGATGGTGCAGCCCAGCAGGGGACGGCCGTACTTGTTCATCCGGTCGCGCTCGACCTGGATGCCGTTCGGCGGGCCGTAGCAGCTCTTGATGAACGCCATCGGGAAGCGGATGTCTTCCAGACGGAGGTGGCGCAGGGCCTTGAAACCGAACACGTTGCCGACCAGGGAGGTCAGAACGTTGGTGATGGAACCCTCTTCGAACAGATCGAGGGGGTAGGCGATGAAGGCATAGAACGACTCCTTGTCACCAGGGACGTCTTCGATGCGGTAGCAACGGCCTTTGTAGAAGTCGAGATCGGTGAGGAGCTCGGACCACACAGTGGACCAGGTGCCGGTGGAGGATTCAGCAGC
>CBFIGH010000033.1:0-9453 GCA_965662115.1 Cyanobium sp. | reverse complement strand
GTGGCCCTGGTGATTGTGGACGGTCAGCAGGGCTGCACGGCCGCCGATCAATCGATCGCCGAATGGCTGCGGGGCCACGGGGTGCCCACCCTGCTGGCGGTGAACAAGTGCGAGTCGCCTGATGCGGGTTTGGCGATGGCGGCGGATTTCTGGCGCCTGGGCCTGGGCGAGCCCTTCCCGATTTCGGCCATCCATGGCGCCGGCACCGGCGACCTGCTCGACCAGGTGCTGAGCTTTCTGCCTGCCGCCGAAGAGCAGGAGGAGGAAGAGCCGATTCAACTGGCGATCATCGGCCGGCCCAATGTGGGTAAATCCAGCCTGCTCAATGCTGTGTGCGGTGAGAACCGGGCGATCGTCAGCCCGATCCGCGGCACCACCCGCGACACGATCGACACCACGATCGATCGCGAGGGCAAAACCTGGAAACTTCTCGATACGGCGGGCATTCGCCGTCGCCGCTCGGTGAGCTATGGCCCCGAATACTTCGGCATCAACCGCAGCTTCAAGGCGATCGAGCGCAGTGACGTGTGCGTGCTGGTGATCGATGCCCTCGATGGCGTCACCGAGCAGGATCAGCGCCTGGCGGGCCGCATCGAAGAAGACGGCCGCGCCTGCGTCGTGGTGGTGAACAAGTGGGACGCCATCGAGAAGGACAGCCACACCATGCCGGCGATGGAGAAGGAACTTCGCGCCAAGCTCTATTTCCTCGACTGGGCGCCGATGCTGTTCACCTCAGCTCTCAGCGGTCAGCGGGTGCAGGCGATTTTCCCGCTCGCCCTGCTGGCGGTTGAGCAGCACCGCCGCCGTGTCACCACCTCGGTGGTGAATGAGGTGCTCACCGAAGCGCTCAGCTGGCGCTCGCCTCCCACCAGCCGCGGCGGGCGGCAGGGCCGCCTTTATTACGGCACCCAGGTGGCGGTGCGTCCGCCCAGCTTCACGTTGTTTGTCAACGACCCCAAGTTGTTCGGCGACACCTACCGCCGCTACGTGGAGCGCCAGATCCGCGAGGGGCTGGGCTTTGAGGGCACGCCGATCAAGCTGTTCTGGCGCGGCAAGCAGCAGCGCGATGCCGAGAAGGAGCTGGCCCGCAGCCAGAGCCGTGGGCGTTGAGGCCAGGCTATTGAACAGATTGGCCTGAATGGATTTTCTGCGCCAGATCCCGATCGGTCAGTTCGCCGCCCCCGATGGGGCTGACCAGGCCGGCGGCGGTAGCTGGCTGCGCCGGCTCGATCCGCGCCTGAAGCTGGCCTGGACCCTGGCCTTCCTGGTGACGCCGATCCTGGCCGGGCCGATCTGGCGCCTGGCCCTGGTGGGCTTGCTGCTGCTGATCACCGCCTTCAGCGGTCTGCGCTGGCGGCTTTGGCGGCGCAGCGTGCCGCTGCTGCTGGCCCTGGCCCTGCTGGTGGGCAGCCTGGCTGCTTTCCTCCCCGCCGGTTCCCTGCCGCCGGCGCAGCTGCAGCGGCCCCCGGCGGAGCTGCGCCTGGAGCCGGGCGCTCCGGGTCGTCGGCCGCTTGAGCGCTCCGGCGTGGCCTGGGTGCTGTTCCGCCAGGGCCCCTTGGTGGTGACCCGTCGTTCGGCAGAGCTCGGCCTCAACGGCGCCACGTTGTTGTTCACGTTGATTCACAGCGCCAACCTGTTGCTGCTGAGCACCTCCCCGGAGCAGTTGGTGTGGGCGATTGGCTGGTTGCTGGCCCCCCTGGGCCGGCTGGGCTGGCCGGTGGAGCGGCTCGGTTTCACGCTGCTGCTGGCGCTGCGTTTCCTGCCCTTGGTACAGGAGGAATTGCAAAACCTCTTGCGCTCTGTTGCAACCCGAGCGGTGAATTTCAAGCTGCTGGGTTGGAAGGCCAGCTTGGGTTTGCTGCTGGCCCTCGGGGAGCGGCTGCTGGCCAACGTGCTGCTGCGCGCTGAGCAGGGTGCCGAAGCGCTGCTGGTTCGGGGCGGTTGCTGGTTGCCGCCCGATCAGTTGCCCAGGCCCCAGAGCAGGGGACTGGTGGCCAGTCTGCTCAACGGGGCGGCGGCGGCATGCCTGTTGGGCTTGCTGGGGCTGAGATGGAAAGTCGGTGACCTTTAATGGCCAGACAATCGCATTGGTGGGCGGCGCATTGGTGAGCAGCGCATTTGTCAGTCCCGAGCGCTATCTCAACCATCCCACCTTCGGGATGCTCTACCGGGTGGCTGCGGTGGCCGAAGGCCGCGACCTCTACGCCACCCTCTACGCCCAGCGCATTTTCTTTGTGGTCACCCTCCAGGCTCGGGGAGCCACCTTTGAGGTGGTGCCCCTGATGGATGCCCGCCATTACGCCGAGCAGAATCTGGCGCGGGCCCGTCGCGATTGCCCTGAGGCCCAAGCCCATTGGCGCCAATTGTTTGACCAAACCTTTATCTGAGCAACTCGCCGTTCTGCGCGCCAGCCTGCCGCCCGGGTGCAAGCTTCTGGCGGTCAGCAAGGGCCAGCCGGCAGCGCGGATTCGGGAGGCGGTGGCAGCAGGGCAGCGCAGTTTCGCTGAAAGCCGGCTCCAGGAGGCGGCAGCCAAGCAGGCCGAGCTTGCCGATCTTGAACCCCTGGATTGGCATTTCATCGGCCGTCTTCAGGCGAACAAGGCCCGGGCGGTGGTGCGCCAATTCGGCACGATCCACTCCCTGGATTCCCTGGTCCTGGCCCGTCGGTTGGCCCGCATCGCGGCCGAGGAGCAGCGCGCTCCGGCGGTGCTGTTTCAGGTGAAGTTTCGGCCCGATCCCGCCAAGGCCGGCTTTGAACCGGCCGATCTGCAGCAGCAGTGGCCCGAGCTCAGCAGCCTGACGCCGTTGCGACCGGTGGGCCTGATGACCATCGCCCCCCTGGGGCTGGGCGCTGCAGAGCGGAGCAGCCTGTTCGGCGAGTGTGCGGCCCTGGCTCGGACCCTGGGGCTGCCGGAATGCTCGATGGGGATGAGTGGCGACTGGCCTGAGGCGGCCGCGGCGGGTAGCACCTGGGTGCGGATCGGCAGTTTTCTGTTTGGGGAACGCCCGGTTCTGACCACCTGACGTGCCGGCCCCATTCCGTCGGAATGCCTTGTCGCCATTGGTGTGGGACGCTATCTATGTGAGAAGCATCCAGTGAGGTTCGCTCTGTGTCGTTGTTTTCCCGCCTGCGTGCTGTTGTCTCCGGAGACGACTACCTCGATGGCGACTACGACGACGACCTCGACTACGACGGCGGCGAGCTGCCAGAACCCCCTCCGGTCATCCGTTCGAGCCCCCTGGCCTTGAGCTCTGATTTCTCCGTTGATGATCCCTTCGCGGGCACCAATGTCATCGGCATGCCTGGCCTCTCCACGGCCAGTGCGGAGCTGATCTTGATGGAGCCGCGCAGTTTTGATGAGATGCCCCGGGCGATTGAGGCCTTGCGTGAACGCAAGACTGTGATCCTCAATCTCACGATGATGGAGCCAGACCAGGCCCAGCGCTCCGTTGATTTTGTTGCCGGTGGCACCTTTGCCATCGATGGCCAGCAGGAGCGGGTGGGCGAGAGCATCTTCCTGTTTGCACCCAGCTGTGTCACCGTCACCAATGCCTCCAGCGAGGAGGCCGCTTCCCCCACCACCTTGAGCCGCGGCGTTGAGCCCCCCGAGCAGGCCGCTGCACCGAGTCCGGCCTGGGGCCGCCAGGCCAGCGCCTTCTAGGCCGACCCCATGACGCCTGGTCTCGGCGTGGTTGGCCTGGGCCGCATGGCTCAGGCCTTGTTGTTTCCCCTGCTTGAGGCTGGCCTGGTTCAACCTGGGGAGGTCAGGGCTGCGGTTGCCACGCAGGCCTCAGCCGACCTGCTGCGCCAGGCCCATGGCCTGAGCGTGGATACCGATCCGCGCGCTGCCTGGTCGGCGCCGGTGGTGCTGCTCGCGGTCAAGCCCCAGCAGCTCGAAGCGGCCGCCCAGCAAGCTGCCGCCGGCTCCGGCGGCCTGTTGATTTCGGTGTTGGCCGGTGTATCCCTGGAGCGATTGCAGCGCCTGTTCCCGCGATGGCAATGCGTGCGGGCCGTGCCCAACACGCCGGCACTGGTGCGGGCCGGGCTCACGGGCCTGGCCTTTGGCCCGGCCGTCTCCGCTGAGCAACGGTGCTGGGTCGAGCAGCTGTTTGCCCAGGTGGGGGAGGTGCATGCCCTGCCCGAGCAGCAGCTCGATGCCTTTCTGGCCCTCACCTCCTCGGGGCCGGCCTTTGTGGCAGTGGTGGCCGAGGCCTTGGCCGATGGAGCCGTGGCCGCCGGCCTGCCGCGACTCCTGGCCCAGCGGTTGGCCTCCAGGACCCTGGCCGGCAGTGCGCGCTTGATGTTGGAGCGCAACCTCCATCCCGGCGAACTCAAGGACATGGTGAGCTCCCCGGGAGGCACCACGATCGCCGGCCTGCGCCAATTGGAGCAGGCCGGCCTGCGTTCGGCCCTGATTGAGGCCGTGCTGGCGGCCGCCCAACGCAGTCGGGAGCTGGGCTGAGCAGCGCCGCCAGCCCCTGGTTCAGGGTTTGGGGGCGCCCAGTTTGGGTTCGGTGCCGGCCAGCAGTCGCGCGATGTTGGTGCGGTGGCGCCACACCACCAGCACGGTGGTTAGCAGGGCCAGGGAGAGGTAAGGCCAGCCTGGAGCCAGGTTTTGGTCGGCAAACCAGCCCAGCATCAGCAGCGGCAGGGCCAGGGCTGCCACCACGCTGGCGAGGGATACGATCCGGCTCAGGCTGAGGACGGTCAGGAAGATGCCGAAACAGGCGAGCCCCACCGGCCAGGTGAGACCCAGCAACATCCCCAGCCCGGTGGCGACCGCCTTGCCCCCTTTCCAGCCGAGCCACACCGGCCAGATGTGTCCTGCCAAGGCCGCCAGGCCGGCCAGCACCACCCCAAAGCCGAGGGGATCCAGCACGGCCTTGGCCAGCAGCACGGCCGCCGCACCTTTGAGCACGTCCACGAGAAAAACGGCCAGTGCTGGCCCCTTGCCCACCACCCGCAAGACGTTGGTGGCTCCGGTGGACCCCGATCCCTCCTGGCGGATGTCCAGCCCGGCCAGCCATCGGCCCGCCAGATAGCCGCTGGGGATGGAGCCGAGCAGGTAGCCCGCCAGCAGCAGGGACAGGGTGATCAGGGGCATGGCCGTCGGCTCAATAGGTTTCGTCGTTGGCGATTTCGCCAGCACCAGCGGCGAAGGTGAGCCAGAGGGGAAACTGAAGAATCGGCACGTCGATGCTCAGTTCGCCGGCATCGATCACGATGAAGGGCAGCTCGTCCCGCTCTTCGAGCCGGTCGGCCCGCTCCACCAGGGCATCGGCCCGCTCAAACAGCACGATGCCGCTGGAGGGCCCGAAATCCTCCCGCGCCAGCCCGAGGCAGTCCTGCAGGCCGCGGCGCCATTCGCCCAGCCGTTCGGGTTGGCTGGCCAGCACCAGGGTTTGGAAGCGCTCGCCGTAGAGCTCCCCCAGTATGGCGATGGTGGCCGCAGCCACCAAAGCATTGCGGCTGCGGCTGCCGCAGCTGGGCTGGGCTCCCCTGCCCCCCTGGTTGAGGAACCAGTCTTCGAGCAGGGCGGCACCTCCGGGATCCAGGCTGCGGCGCAGCTGCCAGGGATCGGCGTAAAAATCCGGCTGGCCGCCAAAGCTGGCCAGGCGCTCGCGGATCAGGGCCCCATCTTGACTGAACAGCCCTGCTGCAGCCCTGGCAGGGACTGGGTCGGAGCTGGCGGTGGTTGCAGGTGTCTGGTCGAGGGGGGAAGGCTGCACCAGGAGCTGCTGGGGCACCAGCTCCACCTGCTCGGCCACCACGGCGAGGTCCTGCAGGGCGCCGACCAGGTAGTCCTGAAAGCCCTTGATGCGCCTGGCCATGGCATCGGCTTGGCCGGCAAAGCTGGTGTCGATCTCCTTCTGGATCTGGCTGCGGCGGCTTTCCAGCTGGTCGATGTCCTGCAGCAACGCCTCCCGACGCTCGCGCAGTTCAGTGAGGGCCAGATCGCTCCAGGTTGGCTCTGGGCTGGGGTCGTCAGTCATCGCAATCGGAAGCGGAACCCTCGGCTGAGTTGGGTTGACCCAGGCGCTGGGCCAGTTGCTCACGCAGGGTGGCGGCATCAAAGAGGATGGGCAACAGGTGGATGCTGCGCTGCTCCCGGAAGTAGAACAAAGCTGGCAGGGCTGGCCAGAACAGTTTCCATCCCAGCCACTCGGCATAGGGAAAGCTGCGCAGCAGGCTCTGCTGGCGCCAAACCAGCATGGCATCGCTGCCAAACTCCAGTCGCAGCAGGCTGGTTTGCAACAGCAGAAACAGGCCGAAGATCGCCACGGTGGGGGCTAACCAGAGGGCGCCGCTCCAGAACGGAACCAGGCCAAGGGCAGCGAGCCCCAGGCCGATCACTCCAAGGGGTACGCCATAGCTGGGAGCCAGCACCACGCCGCTGGAGCCAGGACTCCGCTCGGCATCGCAATCGGGGGGGTGGGGGGAAGACATCAGCCAAACAACAATTTAGTCAACAGGGCATCCATCAGGGCAACGGTGACCAGGATCATCACCACGGCGCCGGTGGTGCTGGTGCCCACCTCCTTGGGGCCACCGCGGGTGGTCAGCCCCCAGCCGCAGGCAATCACGGCGATTTGGAGGCCGAAGACCAGGGCCTTGAGCAGCATCGACGGCAGGTCGTCGGGCTCCATCCAGGTGCGCACGGAGTTCCAGAACACCGATGGCGGGATGCTGTACAAGAGCGTGCTGCTCACCTGACCTGACCAGATCCCCACCCAGAAGAAGAGCAGGCACTGCACCGGCGCCATGATCACCATGGCCAGCACCCTGGGCACCACCAGGTATTCGACCGGGTCGGTGCGCAGCATGGTGATGGCGTCGATCTGCTCGGTCACCTTCATCGTGCCGATCTGGGCTGCATAGGCCGTGGCCACCTTGCCGGTGAGCAAGGTGGCGGTGAGCAGGGGGGCGATCTCCCGCGACAGCCCAAGCGCCAGCAGGCCCCCCACTGTGGCGCTGGCTCCTTGCTTGCTCAGCTCTGCTGCTACTTGGATGTTGAACACCGTTCCGGCGGCCAGGGCGGTGATCAGCACGATCAGAAAACTGCCGGGGCCAGCCTCCATCAGCTCTTGCATCAGGTCGTTGAAGCCGATGCGGCCCTTGGCGACGGCACTCACCGCCTGGCCGCCGACCAGCAGGCTGGACCCCAGGCGGGATAGCCAGCGGGGTGCCTTGAGCCAGACGGGACGCTTCATGGTGATGGCGATACCGGCCGGCGGTGCAGACCCTTCTCCGGCCAGCGTCGCATCACCAGCAGCCCTGCAGCGATCAGAGCCGCTGGAATCAGACCCATGCACAGCCGGATCGTGACCAGGGCTGAGGCGGGTTGAAGCAGTTGGGCACTGGCCTGATAGCCACTCCAGCTGAGCACATTGCCCAGGGCGAACACGGCCACGCCGATGCCCATTTTTTGGGTTACCACCATCCAGGCGGTGTAGAGGCCAGCCGGTTGGTCGGGGTCTGCATCAATGGCATCGGGCAGCAGGGCCCAGGGAATCAGATAGGCGGTGGATGCTCCGAGGCCAATCACCACAATCGTGAGCACGAGCAGGGCCAGGCCGATGGTGTTGCTGGCTGAGGCCAGTGGCGCCGTGTTGGCATCCAACGGGATCAGCAGCATGGCTACCAGGCAGCCTGCGATCCAGAGGCCGGTGCCCCAGCGCAGGGCACAGACCCGGCCATAGCTGCCCGCCACCCGGCTCCACAGCTGCAGGCCCACCAGGGCACTCAGCTGGAAGGGGATCAGGATCCAGGTGCTCCAGCTCTCGGGCAGGTGCATCACCACGGCCAGGAAGATCAGCGAAACCGGCTGCATCAGTTGCAGGGCGCACCACAGCAGCAGGTAGAGGCCCAGCACTTTGAGGAAACGGGGGTTGCCGGCCAGCCGTCGCAGCTGGCGTCCCAGCGGTTCCGGCTGACCCTTGGGCCGTTGGCAGCTGCGCGCAAAGGGAGCCAGCCCCCAGCAGCACAGCAGGGTGAAGACCGTCAGGAGCAGGCCGGAAAGCCAGCCCATGCGCAGGTAGCCCGAGGCCCCCTGCCCCACCAGCAGGGCCCCCAGCACCAGGCCCGCCAGGCCCGCCAGGATCGAGCCCGTGAAGCGGCTGGCATTCAGCTGGGTGCGCAACTGGGTGGAGCCGGTGAGCTCGGAGGCCAGTGCGGAGTAGGGCAGGTTGACGCAGGTGTAGAGGCCCATGGCCACCAGCTGGATCAGCACCAGCAGGGTGAACTTCTGCCAGTCACTCCCGGGTGGCACCCACCACATCGCCACCAGGGAGAGGCCCAGGGGGATGGCGCTGCCGGCCATCCAGGGCAGCCGAGGGCCCCAGGCGTGTTTGGTGTGGTCGCTCAGCCAGCCCACCAGGGGGTCGTTGATGCCGTCCCACACCTTGAGCACCATCAGCACCAGGCCCGCCATCCAGGCCGGCAGCCCCACCACCCCGGTGTAAAAGACAAACAGGTAGAAGCCCAGCTGGGTGGCGGCCATGCCGGTGCCGATGTCGCCGAGCCCGTAGCTCCAGATGAGCCGGCGCCGGGCCGATTGGCCCAGGGTCTGGCTGGGTGCGGTGCGTTCAGGCGTCACGAAGGGCGTTTTTCCGGCTGGGGCGCGCAGGTCATAATGCTGGAGACCCCCTTAGCGGTGGGCCTCCAGGTGACGGCAGCATCGACGGGTGCCTAAGTACGTCAGTACTGTTGCGGGCGTAGTTTAGTGGTAAAACCTCAGCCTTCCAAGCTGATGATGCGGGTTCGATTCCCGCCGCCCGCTTCCTGTTCTCAATAGGGTTTTTCGGCTCAAAACCCTTGCTGCGACTGACGTTAGGGCTTCCAGTCTGTGCCAGTGCCTGTTTGGCCGTGCCAGGCTGTGAGACGAAACATCTCACCAAACGTCTCACATGTCCGCGGCCCGTGATTGGGAGGTGACGATCAGGGCCGTCGTGTCTCACGCGCTGTCTCAGAGGGGCTGCCGCAGGGGCTGGACGGTGCTGAATCACCGTGGTCATGCGCGCCTGAACATCGCTGCTGGTGCTGGTGGCGGCAAGCGCCGCCAGGTGCTGCTGCCGATCCCCTGGGAGTGCGACAAGGTCGATCAGATCCGCGACGCCGTGGTTCAGGTCTACGACGAGTTCCAGCAGGGCATCGAGCCTGATGCCTGCGTTGCCCGGATGCCCCGTGCGGAGGAGCAAGGTGCCGATGGGGCGGCAGTGCTCCGATCGGCCTCGAGCCAGGGTGGCCGCGCCAGGCATCGAGGTGGTGCGGCGCTCCACGCTCCTGGTGACTGGGATGCCTTGATTGCAGCTTTCCGGGAGCACAAGCTGATCAGTGGCGAGATCAAGCCATCGACCTGGCATCGGGTCTACCGGCACCACATGAACCACGTGCTCGGTGCCGTGGCAGTGGCGGCCCCGCCGCAGAACGCCAAGCAGCTGCTGGAGGCCCTG
>CBFIGH010000032.1:0-6583 GCA_965662115.1 Cyanobium sp. | reverse complement strand
AGAGATCTTGCAAGCCCTGCGCCGCAGGCATCGGCTTGCCTTGCTCGTGGGTTCGGCTGTAACCGCTGTCGCCTTTAGTTCAACGTTGTGGGAGCGTGCCTTCTCCCCTGTTTATCAAGGCAGTTTTTCGATGCTAATTAGCGACCCTATCAGTAGTGCCGAGGGCGGTGCTGGTGGCACGGTGGAAACGCTTGCCCGCAACCGCACCAGCATCGACTTTCCTTCCTTGGTGGAAACCCTGCGCAGTCCCATGGTGCTGGATCCGCTGCGCCGCGACTTGGGCCCTGCTGGGGGGCTGCTCGGCGCAGCCCAGGTGAGCCAGGTGGCGGAGGGAGTGCTCTCGGTATCCCTGATGGGTAGCCGGCCTGGCGAAATCCAACAAGCGCTTGAAAGCCTTAGCACCGCCTATCTGAATTTCGCCATCCAGCAGCGCCAGCGCCAGCTCAACGAGGGCCTCAAGTTCCTGGACGAACAAGAGCCCAAACTGCAGCAGTCCGTGAATCAGCTCCAGGGGGAACTGGCCGCGTTCCGTCGTCGCTACAACCTGCTCGCTCCTGAATCAGAGGCGGCTTCCCTCAAAGGTGAATCATCCGGAATGGATGCATCGGAGCGGGAGTTGGCTGCGGAGCGCAGCCGTTTGGAGAAGTTGCGCCAAGGGGTGATGGAAGGCACCCTCATCTCCTCCAATTTCAGTTCGGCATCTGAATCCGGTGTCACCGTCACCCAGTCCAACAGCGATCTGCTCGCCCAGTTGCAGAGCGTCGAACAACAACTCAGCCAGGCCCGCTCCACCTATCGCAACGACACGCCCCGGATGCGCAGCCTCACGGCCATGCGCACCAAGCTGGCGGAGCAGCTACGCAGCAACCAGCTCGGAGCACTCGATACGGCCATAAAACTCAACGCCAACCGCGCGAACACCATTGCGGAGCAACGCCGCCAGGTGGATCTGCAGTTTTTGAAGCAACCTGACCTGATCAAGGATTACGAACAGATCCAGCAGCGGCTTACGGTGGCCCAGGGCAATCTCACCAATTTCCTCACCACCCGATCCACCTTCCAGCTCGAGCGGGCCCAGAAAGCCGTGCCCTGGTCGTTGCTCTCACCCCCAGGCGTAGGCGGCGAGCCGATTGGCCCTGATGTTCGTCAAGGCCTGCTCAAAGCTTTGATGTTCGGAATCATCGCCGGGCTAGGTGCTGCCTTTCTGCGTGACCGCTTTGACCATGTCTATCGCAGTTCTGGTGAGGTGCGCGATCAGCTGAAACTGCCTGTGCTGGGCCACATTCCCCACCTCCCCTTCTTCCAGGGGGTGCGAGAGAGCGGCCGCTTTGCAGGGGGGGAGCTGGACAGCGATTCCACGCTGATGGGTTCGGTCGCAGGGCCCTATTTGAGCGGATCATCGCGGGGAGCTCAGGTTTACCAACGCTTCGCCTACAAGGAGGCCTTCCGCAATCTTTATACTTCACTTCGATTTTTGAACACCGACAAAACCCTGGTCACCGTTGGTCTCACCAGTTCCACACCCAACGAAGGCAAGAGCTTGGTGAATGTGTTGCTGGCCAAAACCATCTCGGAAATGGGTCAGCGGGTGCTGCTGATCGACGCAGACATGCGCAAGCCCCAAGTGCACCACCGGCTTGGGCTCAATAACTTGCTGGGCCTCTCCAGCCTGTTGACGGAGGATCACCAGTGGCGCGAAGCCCTCTTGCCTGTTGAGGGTTACGACAACTGGTGGGTTATCCCGGCGGGCCGTCGTCCTCCAGATCCCACCCGACTGCTCAGCTCCGACCGCATGAAGGAGTTTCTCCGCCAGATCAGTCAGTCGGGCCAATTTGACTTGATTTTGTTTGACACCCCGCCGATGTTGGGCTTGGCCGATACCCCCTTGTTGGCCCAGCATCTCGATGGTCTCATCCTGCTGGTCTCGCTGGAAAGGGTGGATCGTGATCTGCCCAAGGAGGCGCTTGTTCGGATTCAATCATCGGGGGCGCCCTTGCTTGGATTGGTCACCAATGCTATTAAAGAGGAGGCAAGAACCGTTGGTTCTTCTATCTATGATCGCTATGGTTACTTCGAACCCGCTGAAGACGTTGACCCGAACAATGAACGCTACGCATCGGTCGCCTTTGGTTCGGTTCGATCCCAGTTGGGCAAGCTTCGCCAACGGGGCCGCCTGTTCCTGCGCTGGATCGATGGTTAAGTCTGCTACTGCGGCTGCCATCGTGCTGGTTGCCGCCACAGCCCAGCCTGCCGCTGCGTTCACCTGGACGCTTGGGCCGCCGCCGCCCCTGCCCCCCCTGCCGAGGGCTGCTCTCGCCCAGGCCAAGCCCAAGCTCCAGAGCCTCCAACCACGCCTGGCTGTAGGCCGTTGGGAGGTGGTGTCCCAGCGTCCTGGTCTGCAATGGGAGCGCGTTTCGCCACCCTCCATGACCCAGGCGCCTTCCGTAGCTTCAGCCCCCCAGCCCGTGGCCATCGCCTCGACCAGGCCCCTTTGGGAGCCTGTGCCAACCCACGAGCGCATCCTCCACGCCAACATTTTGGCCATCGTGGCCGAGCCTGACCCGCTGGAGCTGGTTCAGCTCGATCGCCCTGGCCTGCGTTGGGAGTCGTTCCCCGCTCCCCAAGTCCAGCCCCATGTTTCGAGCTTCGGCATGGTGCCCACCTCTACCGTGAGGCCGGTGCTTGGTCGTCGCGTTTGGTTTCGCTTTTAAGAGGGGCCAGGCCCAGCAGCCTGGCCAGCCGCAGGCGGTTGTAGCGCTGCACCCACAGGCAGGGCAGGTTGAAGACGCAGGCAAACAGCAGGTTCAGCGCCACCCCTGATGGCGGCAGCCACAGGGCTGTGAGAACCCAGAAGGGCCACAGCAGCAGGTGCACCAGTTCGGCGCGTCTGGTTTCCAGCACCAGCCGTTCCAGGGCCGGTCGGCTCCGCCCCACCAGGGCTGCCTTGGCCACCCCCTGGGGCAGAACTCCGCCCGCATCGGGCAGCCAACCCTTCCAGCGGCGAATCGCCAGGCGCCGCTCGAAGCCCTGGCATGTTTCACCCCAGGGCCGTTGCCACAGCCAAAGCTCACCAGCCAGCCAGCCGGCGGGGATCTGGTTGGCCAGTGCGCCCACCAGCAGGCTCCAGCCCAGCCAGCCCAGGCCGCTCTGCAGCAGGGCCGTGCCGGCGTTGCTGCTCATGGCCGCAGCAGCTCCTCGCTGAGCGGCGCCAGCGCCTGGGGTGCCCGCAACAGCTGGGGGTGGGCCCACACCGGCAGCATCTGGCGGCGGCCGATCGGCAACACGGCCCGCCAGCCCGGCAGCACCGCCAGATCAATCGCTGAATAGAAGCTGCAGCACTCGATTCCGGCCAGGCTTGAGAGGTTGCCGTTGAGTTGCTCCAGCAGCTGGCTGCCGAAGCGGAGATCGGCGATGCCTGCCAGCACCCCCCCCGGCCAGGCATGGGCGGTGAGGGTGCCCTGCTGGGGGCTGCCGACGCCGATCAGGCGACGGGTGCGCCGCTGGCCGCCGAGCAATTGCACCCAGGTGCGGGCGATCACGCCCCCGATCGAAAAACCCAGCAGGTCGATCGGCTGTTCCTGGCCGAAGGCCGCTTCGATGTGGCCGCCGAGCAGTTCCGCCGCCTCTTTCACCGGGGTCAGCCCCAGCCGCAAGGGCAGGTTTGGCAGCAGCAGGGGCTGGCGGCGGTTGGCCAGGCAGCGCTTGAGGCGATCGAACACCTGGGGTGTGTCGAGCAGCCCGTGCACCAGCACCAGGGGGGGATGGGGCCTGGGCTGCAACGGTGGCTCGGCTTGTAAAGACCTCCCCCCGTTCCGGTCGGAATCGGCCATGGCTTCTAGGATTTTCTTAAGATTCAGTTTGCATGAGACTTTGGTGCGGCTGTCCTCCCTACTCGCTTTGGTGGCCCTGGTTGGCTTTGTGATCATCGAGGTGCTGCTGCGTCCGGCTTGATCGGCAGCGACCAACACCACTGCGGCCGAGCAGAGCCCCTAGGGTCAAACCCATCCACCTGCCACCCCCGGCTGGCCTCCATTCGCCCCCCTGGCAGCCCATGTTGAACAGCCTTGCTTTTGTGCTCGCCGGGAGCCAGGAGCTGCCCGGCGACGGGGTCGACTGGCAGGGCTTGGTTGCTGCCCAGCAACGGGGACCCCACCGGGGCCGGGCCCTGCGGATCTTCCGCCTGCCCGATGGCTGGACGGGCAGCCTGGACCAACTGGTCAGCAGCGGCCACGCCACCATCGAGGGCCACGATCCCCTGCCGTTGCCGAGCCAGCGTCGTGCCCTGCTCTGCGATGCGATCGTGCCCGAGCTGCCGGTGCCATCGCTTTGGATCGGCGTCTATGCCCTGAGCGGCCCGGCCTGGCCCGAGGGTGAGCGCCCTGCCGCCGGCCCGCCGCTGCAGGTGCAGGCGGTGGAGCTGGTGGATCGCTTCCCGTTGGCGGAGGCCGAGAATGAAACCTGCTGGTTTTATCCCACCGACAACGGTGCCTATCTCTGCTGGGAAAACCAGGCCAACCTGCGCCGCCTGCCCGGCTGGTTGCCGGAGCAGGGGATTCATGCGGCCCCGATCGCCTACGACCGGGGCGATGTGCACGTGCTCTGGTCGCTGATGGCCGACGATCAGGCCCTCACCTGTGTGGGCCTCACCTACCAGCGCCGGCGCATCGACTGGCCCCTGGCCCAGCTCTCGCCGGAGCCGAGTGCTACCTGGACCTGGTTTGAGGTCGACACGATGGCCGACCCCAGTTACCGGGAACACGCCTGCATCAGCGTGTTCCCCCAGTGATCACGGCCTGACTCAGCGCACGAACAGCATCTCCTGGTAGGTGGGCAGGGGCCAGAGGTTGTCGTCCACCAGGGCTTCGAGCCCATCCACCACCTCCCGCAGTTCCGCCATCAGCGGCACCAGGGTGTCGGCGCTGTAGCGCAGGTGCGCTTCGGTGCCATGGGGAGGCTGGGCAATGGCGCTTTCCAGCCGGCCGCTGATGTCCATCAACGACTGGCAGTACTCGGCCACCTGCTTGGAACTCTCCGGCGACACCTGGATGCCGAGCGAACTCTGCAGCTGCAGGGATTCGGCCAGCTCGCCCAGGTAGCGGATCGCCGCCGGGTACACCTGGGTGCGGGCGATCTGAACAGCGAGTTTCGCCTCCACATCGATCGCCAGGATGTACTGCTCGGCGTAGACCTCAAAGCGGCTCTGCAGTTCAATGGCCGAGAGCACCCCGGTGCGCTCGAACAACTCGCGAATGGCCGGCCGCTCCAGCACCGGCAGGGCATCGGCGGTGGTGCGCAGGTTTTCCAGGCCCCGCTCCGCCACGGCCATGTGGTGCCATTCGTCCGAGTAGCCGTTGCCGCCAAACACCACGGCGCCGTGGTTGGTGATCGTGGTCTTGAGCACGGCCAGGGCGGCTTCTTCGAGGCCAAAACCACTGCTGAGCTTGCCCTCGAGCTCGCCGGCGACCCACTCGAGCGAGTCCGCCAGGATCGTGTTCAGGGTCACCAGCGGCCCGGCCACCGACTGGTTGGAGCCGACGGCGCGGAATTCAAACCGGTTGCCGGTGAAGGCGAAGGGCGAGGTGCGGTTGCGATCGCCGGCGTCCCTGTCGAATTCCGGCAGGGTGTCCACGCCAAAGTTCATCACGCCGCCGAGGGCCGATCCGGAGAGTCGGCCCTCGCGGATCTGGTTGAACACATCCTCCAGCTGGCTGCCCAGATACACCGAGATGATGGCTGGTGGTGCCTCGTTGGCACCCAGTCGATGGTCGTTGCTGGCGGTGGCGATCACGGCCCTCAGCAGGGGTCCGTAGAGGTGCACGCCCCGGATCACCGCTCCGCAGAAGAGCAGGAACTGGAGGTTGGCATGGGGGGTCTTGCCCGGATCGAGCAGGTTCCCCTGGGTGGCGTTGCCGATCGACCAGTTGACGTGTTTGCCCGAACCGTTGATGCCGGCGAAGGGCTTCTCGTGCAGCAGGCAGGCCAGGCCATGCTTCTTCGCCGTGCTGCGCAGGATGGTCAGGGTCAGCTGCTGGTGGTCGGTGGCCCCGTTGGCCGCCTCGAAGAAGGGCGCCAGCTCAAATTGCGAGGGAGCCACTTCGTTGTGACGGGTTTTGGCCGGGATGCCCAGGCGGTACATCTGCCGCTCCACCTCCTGCATGAACACCTGCACCCGCTCCGGGATCGCCCCGAAGTAGTGGTCGTCAAATTGCTGGCCCTTGGCGGAGGGTCGCCCGAACAGGGTGCGGCCCGAGAGCAGCAGGTCGGGACGTAGGGGGATGTAGGCGCTGTCGATCAGGAAGTATTCCTGCTCGGCGCCGCAGCTGGAGTTGACCGGGGCGATGTTGGTTTCACCCAGCAGGCTGAGCAGCTTGTGGGCCTGCTTGTTCACTGCGGCGATCGAGCGCAGCAGGGGCGTTTTCTTGTCGAGGGCCTCGCCGGTCCAGGAGACAAAGACGGTCGGGATGCAGAGGGTGACGCCGTTGGGCGTCTCCATCAGCCAGGCCGGGCTGGTGATGTCCCAGGCGGTGTAGCCGCGGGCCTCGAAGGTGGAGCGGATGCCGCCGTTGGGGAAGGAGGAGCCGTC
>CBFIGH010000031.1:0-12024 GCA_965662115.1 Cyanobium sp. | reverse complement strand
AAGCTCACCCGGGTGCGGGTGGAGGCCTTGGTGAAGATCAGGCCCAGCACCTTGCCGGCCAGGTTGATCTCCCGACGCTTGGCTTTGAGATCGGCGGCCAGCTGGAGCAGCGCCCGGGTCTGGTTTGCGCTCAGGTCGGCTGAGGAGAGCAGATCGAGGCCCTGGAGCTGGATGAGGGCCGGATCTGGACTGATGGCAGCCATGGCTCCATCTCTAAAGATCCCTTATCCGCGATCAAGTGCCCCGGCGTCAAGCGCTCAGGCCGCCAACTGGGCTTCCTCGGGCATGGCGCTGCTGGCGAGGAGCTCCTTGAGGTTGTCTCCCTCAATCACTTCCTTTTCCAGGATCTGCTGGGAGATGCTCTCCATCAGGTCTCTGTTGTGGCGCAGGATGGCCAGGGCGCGCTCATGGGCCGTGTCGACCAGGGTGCGCACCTCCTTGTCGATCGCCTGGGCCGTGGCATCGCTGACCGACCGACGGGGGTTGGTGCCGCCGCCAAGAAAGCGGCTGCCACCTTGCTTGTCGTAGGCCAGGGGGCCGAGGGTGGAGCTCATGCCGAAGGTGCCCACCATCTGCTCGGCGATGTCGGTGGCCCGTTGCAGGTCGTTGGCGGCGCCGGTGGTGACCTCACCGAAGACGATCTCCTCGGCACTGCGGCCGCCCAGCAGGGTGGCGATCTGGCCCTCGAGATCTTCCTTGGAGTTGAGGAAGCGCTCCTCGGTGGGCAGTTGCAGGGTGTAGCCGAGGGCGCTCATGCCCCGGGGCACGATCGAGATCTTGGCCACCTTGCTGCCGCCGGGCATCAGGTGACCGACGATCGCGTGGCCTACCTCGTGATAGGCCACGACCCGTTTCTCATCGGGCTGGAGCACCCGGCTTTTCTTCTCCAGGCCGGCCACCACCCGCTCGATCGCTTCATTGAGGTCGCCCTGCTCCACTTCCGTGCGGTAGGAGCGGGCAGCGAGCAGGGCGGCTTCGTTGACCAGGTTGGCCAGGTCGGCACCGGCGAAGCCGCTGGTGGCCTGGGCGATCTTGTCAAGGTCGACGCTGCCGGAGAGCTTCACCTTTTTGGCGTAGATATCGAGGATCAACTTGCGGCCAGAAAGATCGGGACGATCAACCAGCACCTGGCGGTCGAAACGGCCTGGACGCAGCAGGGCCGCATCGAGGGTTTCTGGCTGGTTGGTGGCGGCCAGCACGATCACCGGTTTGTCCTGGCCGGTGAAGCCATCCATTTCGGTGAGCAGCTGGTTGAGCGTTTGCTCCCGCTCGTCGTTGCCGCCCACCACGCCCATCGAGCCGGAACGGCTCTTGCCGATGGCATCCAATTCGTCGATGAAAATGATGCAGGGGGCTTTCTTCTTGGCCTCCTCGAATAAATCGCGCACGCGGGCTGCACCAGCGCCCACGAACAGTTCCACGAATTCCGAGCCGGAAATGATGAAAAAGGCCACGCCTGCCTCGCCTGCGACGGCCTTGGAGAGCAGGGTTTTGCCCGTGCCGGGGGGGCCCACCAGCAACACCCCCTTGGGGATGCGGGCACCAATCGCCGCATAGCGCTCGGGCTTCTTGAGGAAATCGACGATCTCGGCCAGTTCAGCTTTGGCCTCATCCACGCCGGCCACATCGGCGAAGGTGACCCGGGACTCCTCATCGGGCACATACACCTTGGCCTTGCTCTTGGTGAAGCTCAGTGCCCCCTGGGCGCCTCCACCCATGCCGCTGCGGCGGGCAAAGAACTGCAGCACCAGGATGAAAATCAGCGGTGGCACCACCCAGCTCAGGGCCGTGGTGATAAAGCTGGGCTTCTGGGGCGGTGCGGCGGCGAATTCAACACCGTGCTGCTCCAGCCGCTGGGGCAGCTCCATGTCGAAGATCGGCGTGGTGGAGAGCACCGTGGGGGCACCCTCCTCAGAGGCTTCCTTGAGCTCGTAGCGGATCTGGTCGGAGGTGATGTAGGCGCGCTTGACATTGCTGTCATTCACCTGGTCGATGAACAGGGAGTAGGGCACCCGCGGCACCTGGGCTGCCGGGTTTGGCAGGAAGTTGCTGAGCAGCAGCAACACGCCGAAGCCGGTCAACACCAGGTTGATGATTCCGAAGCGGCGGTTGGGGCGGTTGTCGTCCTGGCGGATCGCCATGGTGCGGCACCCAAAGTTCCCCCCAAACTAAAGGGCCGGCCTGGGGCTCCGTTCCAGCGGTGGGTTGGGAGAACCGAACGCGTTGTTTCCCCATGTGCGGTCGCTTTTCCCTCAGTGCCCCTCTCGAGTGCCTCAAGCCCCGCCTGCAGGGGCCCTTGCCGCCGGGGCTGCTGGCCCACTACGCGCCGCGCTCTGAGGTGTGCCCTGGGGAGCCCCTGCTGATCCAGCGCCAGGAACACGGCCGGCTGGAGGTGGCGCTGGCGCTTTGGGGCCTGTTGCCCGACTGGGTCAAGGACCCCGCCAGCGCCCACCGCTGCCTGCACGCCCGGGCCGAGACCGTGGCGATCAAACCGAGTTTCCGTGGCGCCTGGCGCCACCGCCGCTGCCTGATCCCTGCCGATGGCTTCTGGGAGAAGGGCCATTGGATGCGGCGTGGCGATCGGGAGCTCTTCTGGTTGGCGGGTCTATGGGATCGCTGGATCGGCCCCGATGGCAGCGAGCTGGAAAGTTGCTGCGTGGTTACCAGCTGTCCCAACGACCTATTGGCGCCGATCCACCGGCGCATGCCGGTGGTGATTCCCACGGGCCTGGAGGAGGCCTGGCTGGCGCCCGCCGATGCTGCCGGCCTGCGGGCCCTGGAGCCCCTGCTGCTGCCCTGGGATCCAGAGGGGTGGCACGTCGATGGGCCGCCGATGGCGCTAGACCAACACCAGTTGGAGCTGGACTGTTGAGCCTCGAGCAACTGGATGCATTCCTGGCCCATGCCCGTCAGACGCCCCGACTGGCTGTGCAGTTGGCCGAGCCGCTCGAGTTGCAGGCCTTTCTGGAGTTGGCCCGCGGCGCCGGCTATGGGATTGAGGAGGCGGATGTGATCGCCGCGCAGCAGCGCCAGGAGGCAGGCCTCAGCGATGGGGAGCTGCAGGAGCGGGCCGGAGCCGAAGGCCGGCGGTTGCGCAATTTCATTCATGCCTGAACGGGTGGCTGACTACCCCCGGCCACCGGCTCTGGTGGAGAGCACGCAGCACGTGCGTGTTGAGGCGTTGGGCCAGGAGCTGGCCACCAGCCAGCGCAGCCTGCAGGTGTTGGAGACGTTTCACCCGCCCACCGTCTACTTGCCCCCCCAGGCGATGCGGCTGGAGCTGCTCCAGCCGAGCTCCGGGGCGAGCTTCTGTGAGTGGAAGGGGGTGGCCCATTACTTCGATGTGGTGGTTGATCCGGGCGGGCCGGCCGAGCGCCGCCTCCGCCAGGCCGTGTGGACCTACCCCGAACCCACCCCGGCCTTTGCCGCCCTGGCCGGTTGGTTTGCCGTATACCCAGCCTTGATGGATGGATGCTGGGTGGATGGAGAGCGGGTGACACCCCAGCCTGGCGGCTTCTACGGCGGCTGGATCACCTCCAGGGTGGAGGGGCCGTTCAAGGGCGATCCCCAGCATCCGGAGCTGAGATAGCTAGCTGCTCGGCAATGACAGTCCGGGTCGGGAAGGGCATGGAGGCTCCGGCCTGTTCCACGACCGCCCCGATCAGCAACAGCACCCGTTGGCGCAGGGCCCAGGCGTCCTGGATGGTGCCACTGGCGGCAAAACAGAGCAGGCGCAGGTTGAGGCTGGATTCGCCGTAATCGACGAAGTGCACCAGCCTGTCCTTGGCGGGGTCAACCCCGGCCAGGTGCTCGAGTTGCTCCTGCAGGCTGGTGGTGATGGTGTCAATGCGGCCCCGGTCGGCGTAGCTGAGGCCAAATTCGATCCAGATGCGGCGGTTGTCGATCTGGGCCACGTTCTGCACGGCCTGGCTGGTGAACAGGCCATTGGGGATGTAGATCCGCTGCCGATCCGGATCGCGCAGTTCGGTGTAGAACCAACCCACCGCCTCCACCGTGCCGAGCAGCTGGGGGCCCGGCAGGTTGATCGTGTCGCCCAGGGTGAAGGGCCGGTTGATGTAGAGGCTGAGGCCGCTGAGGCCGTTTTCCACGATCGTGCGGGCGCCGAAGCCCAGGGCCGCTGCCCCGAAGCCACCGGCGGTGATCAGCACCCCCGCTGACACCCCCAGCAGGTCGAGGGCCATCACCAGCACGACCAGCAGCGCTGCGGTGCTGATCAGCTTGTCGAGCACATCAAAGAGAAAAAGTTGGTCTTTGGGGGAGAGGTGTGGCAGCAGCTGGGCGGCGTAGTGCTCGGCGCGCTGCTTGAGTTCGTGGCGCCAGCGCAGCAGGGTCCACACCACACCAACGGTGAGCAGCAGGTTGCGCAGTTCCCGGCCCTCAGCCTGGCCCGCCAGCCACCAGCCGAGGCCGCTGACCACGATCGCGGTGGCGATGCTGAGCCGACCGCTGAGCAGCAGGGCCCGCCCGAGGGAGCCAGGGCGGCAGCTCCGGCCGATTTGATCGAGCAGCAGCCAGGCGAGCAGGGCCAGCAGGGCGCCCGCCAGGGGGATCTGCAGATCGAAGGGCAGGCCGGCGGCGAGCATGGCGGAGCTGGGGTTAGGGGTTGGGGGGCTGTGGGGTTTCTGGAGCCGGTGGAGTGAGCCGCCAGAGCAGGTCGGGGCCCAGGACCTGGGGCGGCTGGCTGCTCCAGCTGGGCACGTCGGCCATGGCTGTGAAGCCAAGCTCGCCAAGGGGAGTGCGGGCCGGCTGGCCGCCCAGCAGCTTCGGGGCGATCACCGCAGCCACCTCCTGCACGCAGCCGTCGCCCAGGGCCGCCGCCGCCAGCTCCGCTCCGCATTCCCACAGCACCTGGTTGCAGCCGCGGGCCGCCAGGGCCTCCAGCAGGGCCAGGGGGGTGCAGCGGGGTAGCTCCAGCCGGGGTACGCCGCGCTGGTCCAGGGTGGCGCCGGCCTGCGGCGGTGCCTCGGGGCCATGGGCCACCAGGGTGGGTGCGCCGGTTTGATCCCAGAGCTGGGCCTGGGCCGGCAGGTCCAGCTGGCGGCTCAACACCACCCGCAGGGGCTCGGGGTCGCGGCGGCCGCGGCTGGTGAGCAGGGGGTCATCGGCGCGCATGGTGCCGCCCCCCACGATCACGGCATCGCATTGGCTTCTCAGCTGGTGCACCCACTGCCGCGCCTCCGGGCCACTGATCCACTGGCTGGCGCCGTTGCTCAAGGCGGTGCGGCCGTCGGCACCCATGGCCCACTTGAGGATCCCCAAGGGCCTGCCGCTGGCGATGCGGTGGCAGAAGGCGCGGTTGAGAGCGCGGGCCTCGGCCTCGGCGACCCCCGTGATCAGCTCGATGCCGGCGGCCCGCAGCTGGGCCAGCCCACCGCCGGCCACCTTGGGGTTGGGATCGGCCATCGCCACCACCACCCGGGCCACCCCCGCGCCGATCACGGCATCTGTGCAGGGGGGCGTGCGGCCGTGGTGGCAGCAGGGCTCCAGCGTCACCACCAGCGTGCCGCCGCGGGCCCGCTCGCCGGCCTGGCGCAGGGCGCCCACTTCGGCATGGGCTTCGCCGGCGCGGGCGTGGTAGCCCTCCCCCACCAGGGCGCCGCTGGCATCGAGCAGCACCGCTCCCACCAGGGGGTTGGGACTGGTGCGGCCCGCCCCCAGGGCGGCGAGCTGCAGCGCCCGCCGCATCCAGGGGAGCCAGGGGTTTGGTTCGGGGCTGGATAGGGGGGGTGGCACTGAAGAGGAGTAAAAGAGCAACAAATCGAGTGGAGGAAGACTAAAAGAGATGCCAGTCGTCCCCGCGGGACATTTAATCCACCCGTTGTTTCCCTGAATTCATCATTTCCGTGTAAGACAGGGCCCTGGGGCGTTCCTGATCTAAGGAAATCGCCCTTAGATTTTCACCTTGGCTGCGAGCCTTTCCAGTTAAAAGTTTTGCAGCCATCCAGCCAATGGTCAACGAAAAAGCCAGACCGATGATTATGCGCATGGCTGAATGATGGCGTGGGAACGCAGCGTTACCATGCTTGTTTGCGCCTGTGCAGAAAGGAGTTTCATGGGTTGTTGAGGCATCACTGTGCCGATACGGGAGGTCTGATCTCGTCTGTGGCTGGTGCAGGCGGTAGCGGGGGAGGATCTTGAAGCGGCACAGAAGCCGGGGCAGGGATAAACGGAGCGGCGGGAGTCTGAGATTGCGAATTCGGGGTGCTATTCCCGCTATCCTTGAGCTCTTTTTGCAACTTTTCAATTAAAAGCCGCTGATCTTTTATTTGCCCATCCATTCCATCAAAGTACCTCACAGCAGCAACGGCGGCCACCGCAATGGTTGTCAGGCTTGCAACAACCGCGATGCTTTTGGAAAAGCTAACCATGATCCCATCCTCGCGCATCATCGTCTGGTGATTCTATCTTGATCAATCCAGCTGTGCCCGATGGCTCAGTGCCTCGCCCTGATTGCTATTCGTTGAGTGATCGAAGCATTGTCGAAGGCACCCGTGGGCTGATCGGCCTTGCTGGTTAGGCCATCGGCAGGCTGCGCCACTCGGCCACCACAAACGGCGGCACCGGCAGCTCCACAAACACCCCCGGCAGCACCAGGCGCAGGGGGCGGTTCTGCTTGAGGTCGGCCAGCAGCGGGGCGAGGTCGAATTCGGCAGCGGCGGCGCGGCCATCGCCTGCTAGCTGGGGATTGGCGAGGGTCACATCGGCCAGCTCCCAGCGGAAGTTGCCGCTGCGCACCTGCAGGGCCGTGGGGTGGTCGAGCCGTACCCGGCCGGGGTAGCCCACGATCCGCAGCTTGAGGGGGCCACCGGCTGGACCCTCGCGGTAAGCCACCACCTGCCAGCTCTGGTAGTCGAGGTCGCGCAGGCTTTCGAGGCTGCGCACCACCGGAGTGCCATTCTCGTCGTTGTGGGCATGGACCAGGGCCTGGGCGGCGGGCCCGCCGAGCATCAGGGTGAGGGCCAGCAGCAGGGTCAGCAGGGCCTTCATGGCTGGCGCTGCGCCCCGGGGATCGGTTGCCAGTTGGTGTGGGTGGCCCAGAGTGCCCAGATCGCCATCGCCCTTAGGTAGTGGCAGGCCCGGAAGGTGTTCACCCCGGTGATCGCTTCGGGTGTGCGGAACTGCAGCCCGCCGCCGTACACCTGCTCCACGACGGCGCCGCAAATGGCCAGGGCCGTGGCCCGCTCGCCCATCAGCCGGTAGTAGGCGGCCAGGCCGAAGTTGATGCCGGTCCACACCTCCAGGGGATGGGTGCCGTTGGGATCGAGCGGCGTGCCGTCGCGCCGCAGGCCGTTGGCCACGCCGAGCCTGCCGCCCTGGAAGCCCTCAAAGCAGGCCTGGCGGATTGCACCCAGGGCGCTACGGGCCCGCTCCTCAGCCACCACGGCCGGCAGGCCCAGCAGGCGGGCGTAGAAGTCGCCGCAGAGCTGGTCGGCCATCACCACGGGCGTGCCGCTCTCGGCATCGATCTTGTAAAACTCGCCGTTCCACAGCAGCGCATCGAAGTTGGCCCGGCTCTGCTCCAGCCAGCTGCCGAATTCGCGCTGCTCGCCACTGGTGTCAAGCCCCAGTTCCAGCTGCAGCCGCTGGGCCATCGCCAGGGCGGCCTCCAGGGCGGCGATCCAGAGGGCGCCGCAGTAGGCGCTCACCCCCTTCAGGGGCCAGTCGTCGAAGGTCTGATCGGGGGCACCGCCGTTGTCGGGCAAGCCGTCGTTGTTGGCGTCGAAGGTTTTCAGGTAGCGCAGGGCCTGCACCGCCGCAGGCCAGCAATCGGCCAGGAAGCTGAGGTCTTCGCCGCTGGGCGCCAGCTTGAAGGTGCGCCACACCTGCAGCACGTAGTCGCTGGCCAGGTCTTTCCAGAGGTTGCAGTCTTGATAGGCGGTGTAGTTGGTGGCATCCCAGGGCCGCTCGTTGGGGGCGCCCAGGTCGTGTGGCGTGGCGCCGGCGATCTTGCGGGCCGCCTCCACCCGGCCCTTGCCCTGGGTGAAATACCAGCCGATCGGCCGCGGCGTCGGGTCGGCGGCCGGGATGGCGCGGGCGAAGCTGCGCAGCACGCTCTTGTCGAGCTCGGGCCAGAGCTGCAGCAGGGCAAAGGAGCCGTAAAGCCGCACATCGAGGCTCTCGTACCAGGCGTAGTCGAGGCACTCGAGCACCCCGAAGCGGCCCACCGGATCATCGGGGCTGGCGGCACTCCAGAGGCTGCCGCCACTGGCCAGGTCGTAGAGCTCGTTGAACAGGGCCATCCGCAGCGGCTCGGGCAGATCGCTGCGCTCCAGCACGGGCTGCTGCCAGGCTTCGATCTGGTTGTGCCAATCGCGCCAGTCCCGCAGGGCCTCGGCGGCGATGGCGGCGGCGTTGGTGCCTTCGGTGCCAAACACATCGGTGTAGCGGCGCAGGGTGCGGGTGCCGCTGGCAAAGGCCGTGACCGGCAGATCCCAGCTGATCACCAGGGGGATTTCGAGGCTGGCCCCCGGCTCCAGGTGGCATTTCACCGCCAGGGCGGCGCTGGCGGGGTCGTTGGCTCCGCTGCGGCGGTCGTTGTTGCTGTTGGGGATCGAGCCATCGCGGGCGAAGGGCTCCCACAGCTCGGCGCCGCTGCCGTGGGGGTTCCAGCGGCTGCAGCGCTGCACGTCCAGGTGGTCGGGCGCCGCCAGGCACCATTGCCCCTGGCCCTCTGCGATCGGGTTGGAGCGGCTGCCCTCCAGCAGCACCCCCTTGAGGCCCGCCTGATCCACCCAGAGGTTGCGTTGGCCTTCGCTGCGGCCGATCGCCGGCAGGTAGTTGTGCTCAGGGCTGCCGTCGTCGCGGAAGGTCACGGCCGCCGTGGGGTCGGTGTTGGTGAACCAGCCGGTGCTGTTGCGCCAGCTCAGCAGCAGGGAGAGGTCCAGGGGGCGGTCGGTGGGGTTGGTCAGCGTCCAGACGAACACCGCCACCGGGTAGCTGGTGCGCCGGTAATCGCCCGGGAGGATCGGGCTGAAGGCCTGGCAGCTCACCTCGGCGGCAAACACGCCCGAATAGTGGGTGCTGCTGAGGGGATAGCGGGCGGCATAGGTGCCGGTGGCTTGCTCGGCAGTGCTGGCGGGGTACCAGCTCCAGGCGCTGAGGGGCTCGTCTGGCTCGCGGCGGGAGGCCTCGGGGCGGGAGGCATCCACCGGGGGTTTCACCGCCAGGGCATGGGCACGGCTCTGCTGGCCGTCGCTCTCAAACAGGGCGAACTGGCAGTCGGGCAGGGTGCCGAACCAGTGCTCACCGCCATCGAGGTGCCAGAGGTTGAAGCTGCCATCGGGGGCCCGGCCGATGCAGCCGGCACCGAAGCCCCCCAGGGGCATGCCGTGGTTGGGGCCGTCGTCGAGGTTGCTGGCGTAGCGCACCGTGTAGGGCTTGTCCCAACCCATCCCGAAGGGGCGGCTCCAGCTGGCCGCTGGGGCATTCGCGTGGCCAGTGCCACGGCCACCCTTGCCCTGAAGCAGCGAGGTCAGGGCAGAGAGGCCGAAGCGCGCCATGGGGCCAGAAAAGGTGCGCCCAGCTTGTCAGAGGTTGCTGGGCCCTGGGTCGGGGCTCCCTGGAGGTGCGCCTACGGGATTGGAATGTGTTCCTCGAATGGTCAACATGAGGTCGTGATCGCCCGCAGCCGCGATCTCATCACGAAGTACATCAACCATTTTCTCATAAACGCATACAGCTTTAGAATTTCGCATATAAAGCTATGGGCTTACGGCCAACGCTTTGAAAAATCCCTATACCGGTGCGGTAATAACTGAGCAGGCGCTCGAAACGTTCGAGTCCGCCAACGCCAAGGTCATCAATGCCCTCATCGCACAGCAGGCATGGGCGAAGATTCGGCCATCCGCACGACCCGCAGACCGAGCTGGGACCGCTCTACGGCGGGCCCGCAGCCATCAATTACCTTATGGAACTTGTGGAAGATGCTGTCGCCTCGGGCGCCCGCATCGAGACCGGTGGCAGCACCTTTGAGAAGGACGGCTTCACTTTTTTGCGTCCGACCCTTATTACAGGGGTTACCACGCGGATGCGTGTCATGCAAGAGGAGACATTAGGACCGGTTCTTCCGGTGGCCGTGGTCGCCAATGATGAAGAAGCTCTTGGCCTAATTAACCACCCGCTGTTCGGATTGACGACATCGGTTTTCACCCATAATCCTGCACTTCAGGAACGCATCCTTGAAGAGGCCCGGTCGGGCACCGTCTATTTCAACTGGTGCAACGACGTGCATCCGGAGGTCGCCTGGAGCGGCTGGGGAAGGTCGGGTAACGGTATGGCTGCCATGTCAGAGCTCGGCTTCCAATCCCTGACGCGCGCCCAGTCGATCGTCAAAGCTCTTCCGTGCGCTTGACCGTCTTAGGACGTTCACGGCGCTGCAGGCGCAGATCACTTACCGAGGCGATGGCTTCGAACAGAGGCGGATGGCGGGCTCCTTCTTGCACTGGTCTGGTCTGGTCTGGTCTAAATTGTGACCGTTCCTGCGTTCCCGGCGAGATGGCAACTCCTTCGGCCGCTGGCGGCGGTGGTCGTCGCATGGTCAACATGCTGGAGGCCAAGACCCACCTCTCACGCCTGGTGGAGGCGATCGAAACTGGTGCGGCAAGCGAGGTGGTGATCGCCCGCAACGGCAGGCCGGTGGCGCGACTCACCGCCCTGCAGGAGCCTGCGCCGCCCCGGAGTCTGGGAGTGGCCCGCGGTCAGTTCACGGTTCCCGATTCGATCGATGCCGCCAATCCGCTGATCGCCGAGCTGTTTGAGCAGCCCTGATGCGCCTCCTGCTCGACACCCACGCCTTTCTCTGGGCGATCAGTGATGAGCCCAGGCTGGGCCCGCGCAGCCGCGATCTGATCACCACCGAGGCCAGCAGCGTGCTGATCAGCCATGTGTCGCTCTGGGAGATCGCCATCAAGCACGCCCTGACCCGCAGCGACATGCCGCTCTCGGCCGCCCAGGCGATCCCATGGGCTCAGGAGTGCGGCTTCGAGCTCCTGCCGCTTGATCTTCCCCATCTGCTGACGCTCGAGCAGCTGCCCCTCCATCACCGCGATCCGTTTGACCGCCTGCTCGTGGCCCAGTCGATCAGCGAATCGCTGCTGCTGGTGAGCGCCGATGGGGCGTTTGATGCCTATGGCTGCCCGCTGCAGGATGCCCGCCGCTGAAGGAGAGCTTGCGCAGGGGCTCGATCGCTGCAGCCGTTTTCCCCATGGTTAACGAACCACTGCAGCGGCTCCAAGGCTGAGCAGAGCCTTCAGGGCTCCTGGTGGGCTGGGGCCGCTGGCGCCTGGAAACCACCATTCACCTCCTGGTCCACCAGGGCGTCGAGGGTGACGGCGGAGCGCACCAGGGCCTGGTAGCGCTGCACCACCCGGCGGTTGCGCTCGATCCAGTTGCCGGGATCACCGCTGGGCAGGCCCGTGCCATCCCCGGCCAGCAGCTCCAGGTCTTGTTGCTGGGCCAGCAGGGCGAGCACCAGATCGTGGATGCGCTGGCGGCGGTCGCTCATGGACGGGCGGGGGTTCACTCGGCTGGGCATCATGGCTCCATTGGCAAGGACACCCTGGCGGAGTTGGCCGTGTTGGAGGTGATCGGCACCGATGCCGGTGGCGTGGCCGGCTTGGTGCCCCCCAGCCTGGCCCTGGTGCGGGCTGCCCAGCTGCTGGTGGCGCCGGCCCGGCTGCTGGCGGAGCTGGAGCCCTGGTGGCGGGCCGAGCAGGCGGCCGGGCGCATCTCAGCGGGGAGCCCTTGCCCCCAGCTCCTGGCCAGCGACCGGCCGAAGTTGATCTTCGGGGCCGTGGAGGAGGCCCTAGCGGCGGGACGCCCGGCGGTGCTGCTAGCCAGCGGTGACCCGCTCTGGTTTGGCATTGGCCGGCTGCTGCTGCAGCGCTTCGGCGCCGAGCGCCTGCGCTTCCATCCGGCCCCCAGCTCCCTGCAGCTGGCCTTCGCCCGGATTGGCCGCCCCTGGCAGGACGCCAGCTGGATCAGCCTGCACGGCCGCGACCCCGA
>CBFIGH010000030.1:0-3954 GCA_965662115.1 Cyanobium sp. | reverse complement strand
TTGGGGCCGATTGTGACCCGCACCAACGACCTGCTGCCCGTGATCCGCAACAGCCTGGCGTTTCTTGGCGCCGCCCTAGGGGCCTACCTGATCGCCGGTGCGACGGTGGGCAAGCCGCGCGTCGAGGATTCAGATTGAGCGGTCGATCGTGCGGGGGCCAAGGCCCTTGAGGCCCTCCACCTTGCAGCGCAAGGAATCGGCCGGTAAGCAGGCGGGCTTGATCTCGGCCTCAGCAACGGATTCATGGCGCTGGCTCCGCAGCATGGCCAGGTTGTCTTCGTAGAAGCGCTTGAGATCGTGAAAGCGCTTGACCGGTTGGCCGTAATAACTGCGGCCGGCCAGGGTGGGGAGGCTGGCCCATTCCGGGGCTAGTTTGGCGGCCAGCAGCGGCGTAAACAGCCCCCGATCGGCCAGGAATAGGGCACCTCGGCGCTGAATCAGGAACAGGGCGCCCTGGTCTTGCACCTCGGGGCCGAATTGGGCTACCCCGAGGGAGCGGGTGACCATGGCCCAAGTGAAGGGCATGAACTGGTACGCCCCGGCGGCGGCACTGGCGTAGCGGGCCGTGCGCACGACCCGATCAGGGTGCCGTTCCAGCGACGGCATCAGGCCACCACCAAACATGATCCGATAACCGATGTCATCGCCGCCAGCCCAGGTGCCCTCGGCAAAACGGATCGTGTTCAGCAGGGCGCGGCGCTCGGGCGTGATGGCGAAGATGCGCGGCGATGGAGGCGGCAGGGGCACAGCCATCGCCAGCTGGGCGTGGGCCCTGGCTGCTGGGGCCCCGAGCAGCCAGGTGGCACTGACGGCAATGCCGGTGGTGGCCAGAAGCGAAAAGAGTCGGAAATGGATGCTGGGCAGGGTCATACCGGAGCGAATCAAACGGCAAAACCGCCTGCAGGCGGCCGAATCTGAAAAAACGAAGAAAATGTTTCGACGGCCCAATTGCACTACAAACTTCCCGAAACACGATGGCGTTAGTGCCGATCCAACAAGTGTCCATTGGTATGAACAATCACTCTGAACAGTTCAGATCAGTGTGATGCACAGGATTTGCGGCAACAGTTTCAATCGCACGGGCAGCCACCTCGCAGCCATCAATGGGCAGCGCAGAATGGCTGGGGGGATTGAGGGGTTGGTCCAATTCCCAATCACCGGCCAGGGCCTGGGCCTTACCGAGCAGGCGATGCCAGCCGTGCCGCACCAGGGCCGCTTCCAGCACCGGAGCCTCGGCAAAGCCATCGCGGTGCACCAGGTGGATCCCCACGCCCATGGCCAGGGCCTCGCAAAAGGAGCTGTAGCCGGGTTTGGTGACCATGCGCCGGCAGAGTGGCATCACCTCCAAGGGGCGGACCCCGGGCGGCAGGAGGCGGGCATTGGGGGCGGCGGCCAGCTGGGGATCAACGCAGATGAACAGGTGGTCGGGCCAGCGCTTCAACAACTCGGGCGCCAGGCTCAAGCCCAGCCCGCCGAAACACACCAGCACGCAGCGCTCCGGATCGTCCGGCAGATCGAGCTGCCTGGCCAGGGCTGCGGGGTCATGGCGCGGGCTGCCGGCGGTTAGGCCCAGTTGCACCACGGGGAGGCCCCATTCCATCGGCATCGCCAATGGGGCCTGCAACACCAGATCGCCCTGGCGGTAGGCCTCCAGGCTGTGGGCCGCCCAGCCACGAAAGTCGGCACCCATCGCTCCATAGATGGCATCCCAGCCGAAGTTGGCCAGCCATAGCAAGGGTGCGTTGAGGCCTTTGGCCAAGCGGGCAGCGGCCGGCGGCACATCGGCCAACACCAGTAAGGGGCCACCCTGGGCCCCCAGCCAGGCCTGCTCCCTGGCCCACTGGGCCGGCAGGCTGGCCTCGAGCGCCACCAGGGCCACCAGGGTGGCTTCGGGATCGGCGCCCAGGGCATCAGCCTGCAGCACTCCCACATCCCAGCGGCAGGGACGGTATTCGAACGGCACGGGTCCGAAAGCCAAGCGCAGAAAGGCTTCGGGCAGGGTGGTGGAGAGCACCAGGCGCCAATCGGGATGGCGTTGGTGCAGGGCCGTCAGCACGGCGGCCGTGCGGGAGCCATGGCCGTAGCCATGGGCGCTGACGCAGGCGTAGATCAGCACGGTGCCAGTGGGATCACGGGTTTGGCAGCAGCCCAGAGCCGCTCCTCATAGAGCAATTCAGCGCCCAGGCCATACCAACGGTGGCTGGCGCTGACCAGCTCCAGACCGGCGAATTCCACCCAGCTGAAGTGGCGCAGGGATTGGCCCGCCCCATCGGTGCCATGGCGCGGCACGCAGGCGGTGTTGAGGTAGGCGGTTCCTGCCCGATCCCGGCAAAAACTCTGCCGCTCGCCCTGCCCCCGTCGCAGGGTGTGGTGCATGTGGCCGAACACCACCAATGGCAGGGGGCG
This sequence comes from Cyanobium sp., assembly GCA_965662115.1. Lineage (GTDB taxonomy): Bacteria > Cyanobacteriota > Cyanobacteriia > PCC-6307 > Cyanobiaceae > Cyanobium_A. Next base: position 1,548 of record CBFIGH010000030.1, on the reverse strand, counting down.
CACGCGGCGGATCTGCTGGATGGCCAGGGCCAGATCGAGGTCGCCCCAGTCGCAGGCTGGCGGCTTCCAGTCTTTGCCACAGGGGGAACCACAATCGCTGCCGAGCCCGGAAGGGCCGCTATGGCCCAACACCACCAGGGGCCAGTGGCCGGGGGCGGCGGCGGCGGCGGCGGTGATCCGATCAGCCGATTCCTGCAGGCTCACCGGCCCGAAGGCGGCCTTGGCCGCCCGGGAGAGGTTGAAGCCGCCGCCGGCGGTGCCAGGCCTGCCGCCGACCACGGCCAGCTCCGGGCGCTCGAGGCGGCGCAGGGCCCAGCCGCAATGGACTTCGCCCAACAGGTCGATCTGGCGCTGCAGGGTGCGGCCGGAGGCATCCTTGCCGGCATCGTGGTTGCCGAGCACACAAGCCACGGGCAGGGGCAATTGGCGGAGCAGGGCAGGGATGCGTTGCTGACCGTCACTGAGGTCGCCGACCACCAGCAGGGCATCAGGCTTGAGCAACTCCAGCAGGGCGTGATCGGTATGGTCCCAGGCTCCATGCAGATCACCGGCAATGGCGATACGGAGCGTTTTCACCCCGCCGTTATCCGCCATCTCCGCTGCCTAGGCTGCTGCCATCCTGCATCAGCTGGGGGGCCCTGTTGGTTTTTGCTGCTGGCCAACTCCGATCAAACGCCACCCTGGGGCAAGCAATTGCCGAACTCAAGCGCCAGCGCAACGCCGTGATCCTGGCCCACTACTACCAGGAGGATGCCATCCAGGACATCGCTGATTTCATCGGCGATTCGCTCGAGCTGGCCCGCCGGGCGGCCGCCACCGACGCCGATGTGATCGTGTTCTGCGGCGTGCACTTCATGGCGGAGACGGCCAAGATCCTCAACCCCGGCAAGACGGTTTTACTGCCGGATCTTGAGGCCGGCTGCTCCCTGGCTGACGCCTGCCCCGCCGATGCCTTTGCCGCCTTCCGCGCCGATCACCCCGACCACATCGTGGTGAGCTACATCAACTGCTCAGCAGCGGTGAAGGCCCAGAGCGACCTGATCTGCACGAGCAGCAATGCGGTGGATCTGGTCAAGCAGCTGCCGGCCGATCGACCGATCCTGTTCGCCCCCGATCAAAACCTGGGCCGCTGGGTCCAGGCCAACAGCGGCCGGGAGCTGACCCTCTGGCCCGGCAGCTGCCAGGTGCATGTGGCCTTCAGCGAGCAGGCCCTGCTGGAGCTCAAGCTCGAGCACCCCGCGGCCGAGGTGCTGGCCCACCCGGAATGCCAGCAGCATCTGCTCGATCTGGCCGACTTCATCGGCTCCACCAGCGCCCTGCTGCGCCGCGCCGAAGCCAGCCCTTCAACCAGCTTCATCGTGCTCACCGAGCCGGGGATCCTGCACCAGATGCGGCAAAGGGTTCCGGGCAAGCAGTTTTATGAGGTGCCCGGCGCCGACGGCTGCAGCTGCAACGCCTGCCCCTACATGCGCCTCAACACGCTCGAGAAGCTCTGGCAGTGCCTCGATCGCATGGCCCCCGAGATCACAATGGATGAGCAGCTGCGGC
>CBFIGH010000029.1:0-13646 GCA_965662115.1 Cyanobium sp. | reverse complement strand
CTGGTGACCAGCTCCCTGGTGCGTGAAACCACCGAGAGCGAGAGCCAGAACTACGGCTACAAGTTTGGCCAAGAAGAGGAGACCTACAACATCGTGGCTGCCCACGGTTACTTCGGTCGCCTGATCTTCCAATACGCCTCGTTCAACAACAGCCGCAGCCTGCACTTCTTCCTGGCTGCCTGGCCCGTGGTTGGCATCTGGTTCACCGCCCTGGGCGTGAGCACGATGGCCTTCAACCTGAACGGTTTCAACTTCAACCAGTCGATCCTCGACGGCCAAGGCCGTGTGGTGAACACCTGGGCTGATGTGCTGAACCGCGCTGGCCTGGGCATGGAAGTGATGCACGAGCGCAATGCGCACAACTTCCCGCTCGACCTGGCCGCTGCCACCGCCACCCCCGTGGCGCTGACCGCCCCCTCTATTGGCTAAGGCCAACAGCCTCGGCTGAGCTTGACGCCTTAACGGAATCCCCCCAAGCCCCCTCGCCAGAGGGGGCTTTTTCATGGGTGCTGGCGTTGTTGCAGCAGCTGTTTCCTCATTTCAAAAGTGCTTTTGGCACAGCCTCGGGGGGGCAAGATCAGGCCTTGCGCCACGTCACCGGCGTGCGCCGGCGGGGATAGAGCTCACGGCACAGCGGGCAGATGGTGCCATCGCAACCGCGGGCCGTGCAGAACTGGCGACCATAGAAAATGATCTGCAGGTGCAGGGTGTTCCAGGCCTCACGGGGGAACAGCCGCTTGAGGTCGCGCTCGGTGTGCACCACGCTGATGCCGCTGCTGAGCCCCCAGCGCTGGGCCAGCCGGTGGATGTGGGTGTCGACGGGAAAGGCCGGCACGCCAAAGGCCTGGGCCATCACCACACTGGCGGTCTTGTGACCCACCCCAGGCAACGCCTCGAGCGCTTCAAAACTGCAGGGCACCGCGCCGCCGTGGCGCTCGAGCAACAGCTCAGCCAACCTCCTCACGTTGCGGGCCTTGGTGCGAGCCAGGCCCAGTTGGCGGATGTGGCCGAGGATCGCCTCCTCGCTAAACGCCGCCATGGCGGCAGGGTCCGGACCAGCTTCAAACAGGGCCGGGGTGACCTCATTGACCTTCTTGTCAGTGCACTGGGCACTGAGCAGCACCGCCACCAGCAGGGTGAATGCATCGGTGTGATCGAGTGGCACCGGGGTTTCGGGGTAGTGCTCCTGCAACCGCTGCATGATCAGAGCGGCCCGTTCCTGCTTCTTCAAGGTTGCGCCATGCCGCCAGCCAAGCCCAGTTTGTAGGCTCGCCCCAGCGCAGATCGCCCATGGGCAGCAGCTTCGGCAAGCTCTTTCGAATCAACACCTTCGGCGAGTCCCATGGCGGTGGGGTTGGGGTGATTGTTGACGGCTGCCCGCCCCGGCTACCACTCAACCTGGCCGCAATTCAGGGTGAACTCGACCGCCGCAAACCCGGCCAGAGCAAGATCACGACCCCCCGCAAGGAAGACGACCGGGTTGAGATCCTCAGCGGCCTGCTGGATGGGGTCACCCTCGGCACACCGATCGCCATGGTGGTGCGCAACAAGGACCAGCGCCCCCAGGATTACAAGGAGATGGAGGTGGCCTTCCGCCCCTCCCATGCCGATGCCACCTACCAGGCCAAGTACGGCATCCAGGCCCGCAGCGGCGGTGGCCGCGCCTCAGCCCGGGAAACGATCGGCCGGGTGGCCGCCGGGGCGATCGCCAAGCAGCTGCTGGCCAAGGCCCACGGCACCGAGGTGCTGGCCTGGGTGCAGCGCATCCACACGATCGAAGCGGCGATCGATCCCGCCGCTGTGACCCTGGAGGCGATCGAGAGCAACATCGTGCGCTGTCCCGATGCCGCCAGCGCCGAGCGGATGATCGAGCGGATCGAAGCGATCGGCCGCGAAGGCGACTCCTGCGGCGGCCTGATCACCTGTGTGGTGCGCAAGCCGCCGGTGGGTCTGGGCATGCCGGTGTTCGACAAGCTGGAGGCCGATTTGGCCAAGGCGGTGATGTCGCTGCCCGCCACCAAGGGCTTTGAAATCGGCTCAGGCTTCGGCGGCACCCTGCTCAAAGGCAGCGAGCACAACGATGCCTTTCTGCCGACAGCGGATGGTCGTCTCCACACGGCGACCAACAACTCAGGCGGCATCCAGGGCGGGATCAGCAACGGCGAGACGATCATGATCCGCGTCGCCTTCAAGCCGACCGCCACGATCCGCAAAGCCCAGCAGACCATCAACGACCGGGGGCAGGCCACCACCCTCGAAGCCCAGGGTCGACACGACCCATGTGTGTTGCCTCGGGCGGTGCCGATGGTGGAAGCGATGGTGGCCTTGGTGCTAGCCGATCACCTCCTGCGCCAGCAGGGGCAATGCAGCCTGTGGTGAGGCTCAGATCCGGCAGGCGGATTCAAACCGACAACCTGCCAGCTCTGCGGAGGCCGGAACTGCTGCCGGCCCTAAAACCCTGGTGCTGCTCGTCCGCCCCAAGTGTCTCTGGCTGTACTCCTGCGTAGAAGCTTGTGGCTTCGGTAGCTGGGCGCGGGGCACGGCCAGCCGTCGCTCGGCTATCGATATCTGCTGGTGATGGGCCTGGAGCACTGCCGGCTGCCACTGCAGCCACCGGTGGCGACGCCCCACCATTGATCCCGATGCTCCTAGTGAATAGCTGCCTGCCGCTGGGCTCCTGGGGGATGTCCTTGAGCATCAGGCTGGTGAAGCAGCAACCGCTGAAGCGACCCCCAGGCGACTGGAATACATGACAGCTAGCTAAGCTAAACAAACAGCTAGCTGGCGAAAGATGAAAACGGGCCCGCAGCGGATTCAGTCGGCGCTCCAGAAGGAGTCGCCCCATCGGCCAGCGGCGGCCGTGCCGCTGGCCGAAGCCAAGAACCGATTGTCGGCGCTGGTGGACCTGGTGGAGCAAGGGGAGGACGTCACCATCAGCCGCCGGGGCGTTCCGGTCGCGCGCCTGGTGCCGCTGGCCGCCCGGAACGGCGCCCCCGCAGAGCGCGTCCAACGGGTGCAGGCCGCCGTGGAGAAACTGCTGCAGCTGCGGGACGGTCTGGTCCTGGAGGGAGACCTGCAGGCCATCGCCCGGGAGGGTCTCGATTGAGCCCGGCGCCACCGAACCAGAACAGAGGCGGCACGTCCTTCGTGCTCGACAACTCCGTCTTGTGCGGTTGGTTCCTAGCCAGCCAGGCCAGTGACTATGGCGACGCCATCGCCCATCAGCTGAGCCAGGTCGACGCCCATGCCCCCTGGCTGCTGCAGCTGGAATTCAGCAATGTGCTGCGCACCGCCTGCCGGCGCGGAACCCTGCCGATCGCCCTGGCCCGCGAGATCGTCGACCGGGTGATGCAGTTGCCGATCCGGATCGATGGCTCGCCGCCGCTGCCAGCAACGCTGCTGAGCCTGGCGTTGCGCTTCAACCTCACGAGCTACGACGCGGCCTATCTGGAACTGGCGCTGCGGCTGCAGCTGCCGATCGCCACCCGGGATGGGGATCTGGCGGAAGCGGCCTGGGCCGCTGGGGTGGGGGTGATGCCGCGGGGGCCATCCCCAGCTGGATGAGAACACGAGCAATCAGCTGACCATCGGCAGCCAGCTCCAGCCAGTCGCTCGCCGCCTCCAGATCGCCCAGCCCGGAACCCAACGCCACCGCATCGACCCCGGCCTCCAGCCAGGGCAGCACATCGGCGGGCTTGAGGCCGCCGGCGGCGATGCAGTAGGGCAGCGGGGCGCCCAGCGGCTCCCGCAGCCGCCGCCAATGGTCGATGCCGACACTCACCGCGGGGAACAGCTTGACGATGCCGCAGCCCAACCGGCGGGCCTGATGCACCTCGGAGGGGCTCATCACCCCGGGCACCAGCAGCAACTCCCGTTCGGCCGCCCGCTGTTGCAGCTCTGAGTCGAGCACCGGCGACACCGCGTAGCGGCAGCCGGCGGCAACGGCGTCGTCCACCCCCTGCGGCATGCACACCGAGGCAGCGCCCAGCTCCAGAGCGGGGAAGCGATCAATCAGCTCCTGCATCTGATCGGCCCAGCCCGGCAGAGGCTGCCAGGCGATCTCCACATGGATCAGCCCCAACTCCTGCAGGCGCTCGAGGGTTGGCAAGGCGTTGAGCGGCTCACCAGGGCGAAGGACGCTCAGCAGCGGCTGGGCCCGCAGGGACTGGATCAGCCAAGAAGCACTCCCCGCCGGCCAGCAGGCTTCAGACGTATTCGGCAACCTTCACATCGCTGCGGATCAGCAGCTCCTGAAGAGCCTCTGAATCCACGGTTTCCTTCTCGACCAACATGGCGGCCAGTTCATCCAAGACCGAGCGGTTACCGGTGAGCACGGCAGTGGCCCGCTTGTAGGCCTCAGCCACCAATTCGCTCACCTCCTCGTCAATAGCGGCGGCGGTGTCCTCGGAGAAATCACGTTCGGCGGCCATGTCACGGCCGAGGAACATGCCCCCCTGACTGCGGCCAAGGGCAACCGGTCCGAGCCGATCGCTCATGCCGAAGCGGGTGACCATCTGCCTGGCTACCCGAGCCACCTGCTGGAGATCGTTTGAGGCTCCGGTGGTCACCTCATCTTCGCCGTAGACAATCTCCTCGGCGACGCGCCCTCCCAGGGCCACCGCCATCTGGTTCTGGAGATAGGAGCGGGAATAGAGCCCCGATTCCATCCGTTCTTCCGAGGGGGTGAAGAAGGTGAGGCCACCGGCATTGCCGCGGGGGATGATCGAAATCTTCTGGACCGGGTCGTAATCGGGCATCAGGGCACCCACCAGGGCATGGCCGGCCTCGTGGTACGCAACCAGACGCTTGCGCTTCTCGCTCATCACCCGATCTTTCTTCTCCGGGCCGGCCATCACCCGCTCAATGGCATCGTTCACCTCGTCCATGGAGACCTCGGTGAGCTGACGCCGCGCAGCAAGAATCGCCGCCTCATTGAGCAGGTTGGCCAAATCGGCGCCGGTGTAGCCGGGGGTGCGGCGGGCAATTTTGTCCAGGTCAACATCCTTGGCGAGGGTTTTGCCGCGGGCATGCACCCCGAGAATCTGAAGACGGCCGGCGTAGTCGGGTCGATCGACCACAACCTGGCGATCAAAACGGCCAGGACGCAGCAAGGCCGAGTCGAGCACATCGGGCCGGTTGGTGGCCGCCACGATGATCACGCCGGTGTTTCCCTCAAAACCATCCATCTCGGTGAGCAGCTGGTTGAGCGTCTGCTCGCGCTCGTCGTTGCCGCCGCCGAGGCCGGCACCGCGCTGGCGGCCGACAGCATCAATTTCATCGATGAAGACGATGCAGGGTGCACTCTTTTTGGCCTGCTCAAACAGATCCCGTACCCGACTGGCGCCGACGCCCACGAACATCTCGACAAACTCCGAACCGGAGATCGAGAAGAAGGGCACCCCAGCCTCACCAGCTACCGCTTTGGCCAGCAGGGTTTTGCCCGTACCGGGAGGGCCCACCAGCAGCACACCCTTCGGAATCTTGGCGCCAACGGCCGTGAAGCGATCGGGATTCTTGAGGAAATCAACCACCTCGGAGAGTTCAAGCTTGGCTCCTTCAATCCCGGCCACATCGCCGAAGGTCACCTGGGTTTGGGGCTCCATCTGCAGACGGGCCTTGCTCTTGCCGAAGTTCATGGCGGGGTTGCCGCCGCCGCCCTGGGCGCGGCGCAACAGGAAAAACAAGCCGCCCAGCAAGAGCAAGGGGAAGATCAGGCTGCCCACGGCCTGCTGCCAAGCTGCAGGCTCCCGGCTGGGCTGAACGGCGATATCGACGTTGTGATCGGTGAGCAACTTGAGCAGATCCTTATCGGGAGCCAGATTGACCACCGCCCGCCGACCATCGTTTTCGACCACCTGGGCCGTGCCCCGGTCGGGGGAGATCAGCACCCGTGAGATCTCGTTGCTCTGGACGGCCTCTACAAAATCGCTGTAGCGCAGGGTGCGGGGGGCATTGGCCGGATCAGGACGATCGAGGAAGGCAGTCCCCACGGCGATCATCACGATCACGAGCAGGACATACAGCCCCGCATTGCGCCAGCGCTTTTTCAAAACCCTTGCTCCAACTGAGAATCCAGTAACAGAATGTTAACCGCCTGAGGACCGCAACACGGCCACCACGCTGCGGAAGGCGAACCACTCGGGGATTTCTTCGCCGGCGCGGAGCATCTGGCGAAACTGGGTGCCACTGAGCTTGCGAATGTGCAGGCCACGGGCCTCGGCGTGTTCGGCGGTCACATAGCCCTCCTCCTCGGTGTAGACGAGGTTGAGGGACGGAACCGTTTCCATTCCCAGTTCGGCAGCGTTGTCCCGGGCGAAGTCCTGGGCTTGGTAGGGGCCGTAGAAGTCTTCGCCGCTCAGGGAGCTCTTACAGCCGGCCATGTCGCGGCCAATGATGAAGTGGGTGCAGCCGTAGTTTTTACGAATGATCATGTGCTGCAGGGCCTCGCGCGGGCCGGCCATGTGCATCGAATAGGGCAGGTAGGCCCAGCGGATGCGGGGGTTATCCACCTCGGCAGCCAGGCGCTCATAGGTTTGAAAGCGCACCTCACCGGCAATGTCGTCATCCTGGGTGGGGCCGCAGGTGGGATGCACCAGCACCACGCCCTGATCGCTGACGTTGGCGGCCTCAAGGGCCCGGGTGAACAGCTCGTAGTGGGCCCGGTGGATGGGGTTGCGGCACTGGAAGGCCACCACGCTTTGCCCCTCGGGCAAGGTGGCGCGCACTGCGGCGGGGGTCTTGCAGGGGAACACCCGGCTGGGCAGATCCAGGCCCTGCAGGGCTCCGCCCAGGTAGTAACGCCCCCTTTCGGTGGCGATCATCCTGACCGCCGGATGTTCAATCGAGGTGGTGCCATAGCAACCCTGGGCCTCCCGGGCTTTGTCGGGTTCCCATTTGCTTTGCACGGTCAGCACCGCCAGCTCCTGGCCGCGGTAGGTGAGTAGCAGCTTGTCGCCCAGGGCGATCGAGGCATCGTCCGTGTCAAAGACGATCGGCAGGCCAAACAACAGGCCGCTGGTGGTGCGGTTGGCCGCCACCACGGCGTCGTAATCCTCCTGGTGCATGAAGCCGCGCAGGGGAGAGAAGCCACCCACCACGAGCAGCTCCACATCACAGGCGTTGCGATCGCTGCACTCAATGCGGCGGCTGACCGCCCCCTTCAATGCCTCCCCTTCATCGGCAGAGACCATCAGGTTGACCAGCGCCCCACCGTGGGGAGCGATCAGGCCCGCAGGGCTGGCGGGCACGGGGATTGGGGTGTCAAGGAAAGTCATGGAGGAGCGCGCTATCCCTCAGGACTCTTCGAGGCGGCCGTAGAGCTGGCCGACGATTTTCACATCGACCACCGCCTTGGTGCCCATGTCGGAGTCGGAGGGCTGGATGGCGGTGAACACGCCGGCAAATTCGCCAGTGCTGGGATCCACCTTGGTGATCGAAAGGTTCATCGTGCCCGAGCCGTCCACATAGCGTTTGACGGTTTCGCCGGTGAATTCATCGCCGGCGGGCACCAGGCCCACGGCGCTGCTGTAGCCGGTGGTGAGTCCACGCCCCTTGGGGTCGAGGAAGTTGCTGGTGCGGTAGCTGGGAGCGCGGTAGGGACCTTCGAAATCGGTGCTGGTGGTGAGGGCAGCTCCGTCGGCGGTGGCCACCAACTCCTTGCTGGAGAAGGTGAAGGGCACCTCCTCACCGCCGGGCAGCAGCACGGTGATCGGCTGGAAGTCGATGCCGCCGAGCTCCTTGAAGGTGAGGCCCTCGGCGTTCACATTCAAATCGCCATACACCTGATCCAGGCTCGAGGTGAAGCGGGTGAGGATCTTGCCCGCCACAAATTGGGCTTCCTGGCGTTTGTTCGCAGGCTCACCTTTGACGAACACCTCTGCCGGGTGCATGCAGATTTCGCGGAGCTGGTATTTCGCCGTGGGGTCGAGGGCGATGGAGCCCCGGGCCGAATCGGGCAGGGTCGGGCAGTCGTTGGCCAGGCCCGTGTTGTGGATGTCGTCGTAGGTGAGGTTGGCGCGATCCACGGCCTTGGCCCCACCGCTGCAGGCGGTCACCAGGGTCAGGCACAGCGCCAGCACGAGGGCCAGCAGAGGACGGAAACGCATGGGAGAACGCCGCAGAGACGGCGGTTGGGGACTGGGCTGGGGCGGATCCTACCGGTGCAAAACCCTGTTTCCCGATACGGTGTAGTGGCTCTCAACAACCTGTATGCGAGTCAGCGGCGCGCCCATCAAACAAGGCGGTTCATGGGCCTGACTTCGCCGCAGCAGGCCCAGCTCAGCAGCCAGCTGGCCAGCCTCGAACAACTCGCCACAGAGCTCGAGGGTCATCCCGAGGCCCTGTTGGCCCTGCTGCGGCAACTGGAGCAACTGCACCGCTCCGTCCAGGACGGGCCCTTCCGCAGCAGCCTGCCCAACGACCGCAGCCAGCTCTTCAAGCTGTTGGAGAGCATGGAGCGCAGCGGCGGCTGGCCCTTCATCCCCCGCCCGCAGCTGCGCAACGTGCTGAACCTGCTGCACAATCCGCAGGCTTCCTCCCCTGCTACGCAGGACGCAGGGCCGTAAGCAACTGCTGGGCTATCGCCAGCTTGGAAGCGGGCTGCAGCCACTGCTCGCCTCCCGCCGCACCCAGCAGCCAGCCCTGATTGGTGTTGACAGCGAACCCCGCTGCCGCCTGATCAATCGGATTGGCGAACAGCAGATCGCAACCCTTGCGGGCCCACTTGGCCCGGGCCAGGGGGAGCACATCGCCCGTCTGGGCCGCGAAACCCAGGATCCTCTGGCCAGCGGGCCGCCTCGCCACCAGGCCCGCCAACAGATCAGGCACCGCCTGCCAACCGCGGCTGAGCTCGGCAGCGAGGTCGTGCTTGCTGAGTTTGTGGCCCAGCGGTTGGTCGCGGCGGTGATCGGCCACGGCCGCCGCCATCGCGATCGCATCCACGCCGGGCTGGAGTCGCAGCAGGGCCTGCTCCATCTCTGCCGCCGTCTGCACGGGCTCGCAACACAATCCATCCAGAAGCTGGGGGTCCACGGCCAACGGGCCATGCACCAGGGTCACCTCGGCCCCCCGCAGCCGCGCCGCCTGGGCCAGCAGCACCCCCATGCGACCACTGCTCGGATTGGTGATGCAGCGGGCCGGGTCGAGGGGCTCGCGGGTCGGGCCGGCCGTCACCAGCAGGCGCAGACCAGCCCAATCCCGCCGCCAACCCCAGAGTTGCAAGCACTCCAGGGCCAACTGCAACTGCAGTGGCTCGGCCATGCGGCCATCCCCCTGGCGGTCACAGGCCAACAGACCCATCGCTGGGCCCAGGGGCAACACCCGCTCAAAGCTGGCCAGCAGCTCCCAGTTGCGGCGCACAGCCGGAGCCCCCCACATCGCCGTGTTCATCGCTGCCGCAGCCAGCACGGGCGCTTCGGTGGCCAGCAGGGTGCTGGCCAGCAAGTTGTCGGCGAGCCCATGCACCCAGCGCCCCAGGCTGGTGGCACTCAAGGGCGCCAGCAGCACCAGCTCTGCCCACTCGGCCAGGTCCACATGGAGGGGGCGGGCGGCCTGGTGGCTCCACTGGTCGGCGTCGAGCAGGCAGGCATGGCGGCTGAGGCAGGCCAGGGCCACCGGGCTGACCAGCTGCTGGGCACTGGCGGTGAGCACGCAGCGCACCTGGGCGCCGCGCTGGGCCAGGGCGCTCACCACCAGGGGCATTTTGACCGCGGCGATGCTGCCACTGATCCCCACCAGAATGCGTCGGCCGGCCAGGGGGTCGGGGGGAGCGGGTTGGCAGGCTGCCGGCTCAGTCGTCATCAAAGGGTTCCTGGTCGACCAGATGGACGTAGGGGCGGGCCAATTCGGGGTTATGAATCGCCAGCGCACGCATCAGGTGCCAGTCGTCCAGGCCGTCGAAAGCACTGGGATAGTCGTCTTCCTCAAGACGCCGAGCCAACTCAGCGACAGAGGCTTCATCAAAGGCGGCGAGCCGTTCCGGGGTGATCGACGCGGTCATGGATGGGAGGTGTTGGCAATAATGGGTTAACAGGGCTCCGCAGAGCCTGGATCCGGGGATTTAGCTCAGTTGGTAGAGCGCTGCGATCGCACCGCAGAGGTCAGGGGTTCGAGTCCCCTATTCTCCATTTCTATCGCCGATCGCCCCATCGGGCAGGCCGCATGAATTGGCACCCTGACGCCGAGGCCCTGCTGAAAGAGGTGCCCTTTTTCGTGCGGCCGGCCGTGCGGCGGCGGATTGAGACCATGGCCCGAGAGGCGGGGATCGGCCTGGTGGATGTCAGCTTCTACCAGCGGGCCAAGGCTCAATTTGGACAGACATGAGCCGGCGATGGGTTAAAAGGGTGCATTAGTCAACGGCCATCGATGTCGCAGTCGAAGCGCGAACAGGTGGTTAGCCACCTGCGATACATCCGCCAGGAGCTCCGGGAGATGCACCAGGGCGTCATGGATGACGGCCTGCTGCCCGAAGCCGGCGAAGTGCGGGGCGTGATGGCCCAGATGGAAGCCCTGCTGGAACTGCTGGAAGGCAAGGCATCCCGTAAAAAAGACGGCGACAGCTGAAGCTCCGGCCGTCAAGCCCCCGGGGGGACGCTCTGACAAACGTCTGCGGGCCATTGAACGGCTGCATTGCTGCCGCTTTGGTTCTGAAGTCCCCATCATCCGGCCCGGGCCTCGGCCACGGGCTTTTTTATTGGATTCCCCTATCGGTAGTGGCAAAAGGCGGCCCAAGCTGCAGAAATGGTGTAGATATGGTGTGGCAGGGCACGGGCCGGGTGATGGGGATCATCGCCGTTCGCTTCCCTGCCACCCTCTTCATCGGGATCCTGTGCTGATGCCCGTTCAGCCGTGATTGCCAGACCCCCCGAGCGGCCCTATCAACAAACCCGCTTCCAGGCCCGCGTGGCCCAGGCCAAGCAAAGCCTGGAGCGCTGGGCGGCCAATCCCTGGCGGCGGATGTCGCTGCTGCTGATCGTGCTGCTGATCAGCTTCAGCATTGGTGGCGTTGTGGGATCGATCACCGGTGCCTTCTCCCAGCTGGATCCCCTGGGAGCCCTGGTCTGCGTGGTTGCGATCGAACTGGCCATCCGGGCCCGAGGGCCGCTGATCCGTCGACGGGGCGACGACCTGGCCCTGCAGCTGATCGACATGGGCCGGATCGGGCTGCTCTATGGCCTGCTGCTGGACGGCTTCAAGCTGCTCTGATCGGGTTGGCTCGAAACCAAAGGCTCCGCCGCCGCCAGCAAATAGAGCAGGGCCATCCGGATCGGAATGCCATTGCGCACCTGCTCCTCCACCAGGGCCACCTGGGGATCATCCAGCACTTCAGAGGCCAATTCCACGCCCCGGTTGACCGGCCCTGGATGGAGCACGGGAACGGCCCTGCCGCAGAGGGTCAGGCGCGCCGCGGTGATGCCGAAACGTCGGTGGTAGCTCTCGAGGCTGGTGAGCAGGTGCTGATGCATGCGCTCCTTCTGGAGCCGCAGGGTCATCACCGCATCGGCCCCGGGCAGGGCCTCCTCCAGGCTGCGGGCGATCCGCACGACACCGCGCGTTGCCACCGGATCAGCCGCCTGACCGGGAGGCGGTGCCGCCACAAACTCAGCGAAGGCCTCGGGCAGCAGGGTGGGCGGGCCGCACAGCACCACCTCGGCGCCGCAAGCGGTGAGGGCCCAGAGGTTGGAGCGGGCAACACGGGAGTGGAGCACATCGCCCACGATCACGATGCGCTTGCCCCGCAAGGCTTCCGGCGTGGGGGCCTCGGGTGCGAAGTGGCGCGCCAGGGTGAATAGATCCAGCAGCCCTTGGCTGGGGTGGCTGTGCAGGCCATCGCCGGCGTTGAGCACCGCCACCCGCTCGCCGGCCCGATCCAGATCAGCCGCCAGGCTCTGGGGCACGCCAGCACAGCGATGGCGCACCACCAGCACGTTGGCGCCCATGGCCACATAGGTGCGGGCCGTATCCAGCAGGCTCTCGCCCTTGCTCAGGGAGCTGGAGGAGGGTGAAAAACTCTGCACATCGGCCGAAAGGCGCCGGGCCGCCAGCTCAAAGCTGCTGCGGGTGCGGGTGCTGGGCTCAAAGAACAGGCTGGTCATCAGCCGCCCCTGCAGGGCCGGCAACTTGCGGGCCCCCGCCACCGGCAGGGCCCGGAAGCGCTGGGCCAGCGTCAGCACGGTGGCGTAGTCATCTAGCGAGAAGGCCGCCAGATCCAGCACGTGGCGGTGGCTCCAGCTGCTCAAGGGGTGCGGCGGCTCACACGTTCAGGGTAGGGCCAGGGCATGTTTCTGCCCAAAACCGTGGCTCTGGAACTGGAGTGGGTGCTGCGGGGGTATTACCGATTCAGCCGGGAGCAGGTTGGGCTTGTCTTTGACGCACTGCTGAACCTGCCAACCCTGCAGCTCGAAGACCGCGCCGCAATCGAACAGGCCTTGGCAGGGCTGCGCGCCGGGCTTGATTTCGCTGATGCGCTGCACCATGCCAGTTGCCGCGCCTGCACGGCCATCGCCTCTTTCGATCAGCGCAGCTTCGCCAATCCTGCACGCGAGCTGAATCTGCAGCCACGGGTGATCACACCCCGCTGAGGCTCCCAGCATCCTGAGCGGGAGGCTGCCGGTCCCCCCTGGCCCGCCTGCTCACGCAACGGCTCGCCCGCAGATACCAACGCCAGGGCAGCTCCTGGCCCTGGCTGATACCAATGCGGCCGGTTTGCACCAGGTCGGCAGGCCCCAGCTTCACCAGCTGAGGCGGCCGCGGGGCAATCCAGAGACCCTGATCGTGATGCACCGGCTGGCCATCGTGGCCTCGATCGATCCCGAAGTGCCGCGCCAGCAGCGCCGGCCCAGCCGCCACCCGCTCAGGCTCGCCAGAGATGGCCACGGCTCGCAGCAACACCCCATTGGCCCAGTCGCCACGGTGCGTCACCACATTCACGCAGTGGTGAATGCCATAGCTCACGTATACATAAAAATGCCCTGGTTCTCCAAACAGCGTTTCATTGCCTGGAGTTCGGCGGCGGTAGCCGTGGCAGGCAGGGTCGTCTTGGGAATACGCCTCCGTTTCAACAATCACCCCCCAGAGCAGGCAGCCGTCGTCCTGACGTTTCACCAACCGGCAGCCGATGAGATCTGGGGCGACTAGCTCTGCAGGGCGCGCGAAGAAGAGTTGGGGTAAAGCTTGTGTGCTGTCGTCGTGGTCGACGGAGCCGAATCCAACTTGTCTACGTTTAAAGGACCACATCTGTGCAGCAAAGGCGAATAACAAGCGTGGCGGCCTCGGCATCCCAAAGGGAGAAGCCCACACAAACGTTGGGTCAAAGTTTTTTAGAAGAACACAATGGTGTTGGGTCGACCAGCCATTCAGCCGAGACGCCCCTTTGAACTCTCCAAGAGCATGACCGCCTCAACCAATAACGCTTCCAAAAATATTCAAGCCAGGCGGGACAGCATTTTCTTAGTGCTGGCAGGACTCTTTTTAGGAACGCTCGGAATGCTGAACATTCTTGGCTTAACGCGCTTTCTGCAACTGGGACACATCGGGACTTGGCCGATCGTCGTTGCCGTAGGTGCGCTCCCATACCCCATCACATTTCTGTGCACAGACCTAATCAGTGAGTTGTGGGGGGAAGAGAAAGCCAACCAGTTGGTGTGGGT
>CBFIGH010000028.1:0-6844 GCA_965662115.1 Cyanobium sp. | reverse complement strand
TCAGAAGGGCACTTCCTCTTCACTGGGGGCTCCGCCACCAAAGCTGGAGCCCGCCATGCCGGCCTCGGCGTCCCGCTTGGAGCCGAGCAGCTCGAGTCGGTCGACGCGGATCACGGGCTTGGTGCGCTCCTCGCCACTGGTGCGGTCGGTCCAGCGGTCGAGCTTGAAGCTGCCGATGATGCCCACCAGGGCTCCCTTGCGGACGTAGTCGGCGGCTACCTGGGCCTGCTTGCCCCAGATTTCCAGGTTGAACCAGTCGGGTTCGTCGTCGCGGCTGCGGCGGTTGACGGCGAGGGTGAGGTTGGCGACCACGCTGCCGGATTCGAAATAGCGGACTTCCGGATCGCGGCCAGCCCGGCCGACGAGGGTGATCGAATTGACGCCCATGGCGTTTGCTCCTGTGTTGTTGTGTCAATGATGGGCCACCCGGTTGGGCTGCCACCTTTTTTCAGTTCCACCGTTGGGGCCGTTTGTAACACCCCCCTATGATTCGGAGCTTGCAAGGCGGGCATCCGTGTTTTTTCGTCGGTTTCGATTTTCGCGGGATATCGGCATTGATCTGGGCACGGCCAACACGCTGATCTTTGTCTCAGGCAAAGGGATCGTGCTCCAGGAGCCCTCCGTGGTGGCCATGGACCTCGAGCGGGGCGTGCCCCTGGCTGTGGGCAATGAGGCCAAGTTGATGCTGGGTCGCACCCCCGGCAACATCCGCGCCGTCAGGCCGCTGCGCGATGGCGTGATCGCCGACTTTGACGCGGCCGAGCAGATGATCAAAACCTTCATCTTCAAGGCCAATGAGGGCCGCGGGATCATGGCGCCCCGCCTGGTGATCGGCATCCCCAGTGGGGTCACCGGCGTGGAGCGTCGCGCTGTGCGCGAAGCCGGTCTGGCTGGTGCCCGGGAAGTGCATCTGATTGATGAACCCGTGGCGGCCGCCATCGGTGCGGGCCTGCCCGTCACGGATCCGGTGGGCACCATGATTGTCGATATCGGCGGGGGCACCACGGAGGTGGCGGTGCTGAGCCTGGGCGGCACCGTGATCAGCGAGTCGGTGCGGGTGGCGGGAGATGAGCTCAGTGATTCCATCGGCGTCTATCTCAAGAAGGTCCACAACCTGGTGGTTGGTGAGCGCACCGCCGAAGACATCAAGATCCGCATCGGTTCCGCCTTCCCCGATGACGCTCACGACAGCACCTCCATGGATGTGCGCGGCCTGCACCTGCTCTCCGGCCTGCCCCGCACCATCAACGTGCGTGCCGGCGACATCCGTGAGGCGATGGCCGAACCGCTCAACGTCATCGTGGAGGCGGTCAAGCGCACCCTGGAGCGCACCCCGCCCGAGCTGGCCGCCGACATCGTGGATCGCGGCATCATGTTGGCCGGCGGTGGTGCCCAGGTGCGGGGCATCACCGACCTGATCAGCCACGAGACCGGCATCCTCACCCATGTGGCCGAGGACCCCCTGCTCTGCGTCGTCAACGGCTGCGGCATCGTGCTCGAGGATTACAAACGGCTCGAGCGCGTGCTCGATACCCCTGATTTCGCCCGCCAGACCGTCTGAGCGCCATGCCGCCAGGCCGCAGGCACCGGCTCCCTGCCCTGGGGGGGATTGTTCAGGCCTGGCCCTGGGTGCTGTTGGTGCTGGCCCTGGTGGCCGTGAGGCTCAGCAAGGGGGCGGGCTTCAGTGATGCCTACGCCCTGCTGAGCCGCCCCTTCTGGCCTGGTAGCGCCCAGGGGGAGTGGCTGCGCAGTGCCGAGATCCTCAACTCCCAGACCCGCTTGAGCCAGCTGGAGGGGGACAACCGCCGGCTGCGTTCCCTGTTGAAGCTGCAGCAGGGGAGCCCCGGGCTGGTGTCGGCGCCGGTGATCTCCCGGCAGCCGGGCGGCTGGTGGCAGCAGCTGGTGATTGGCAGCGGCGAGCTGCAGGGCGTGGGACCAGGCCTGACGGTGATCGCTCCAGGCGGCCTGATCGGCCGGGTGGCCAGCGTCACCCCCAGCACGGCAACCGTGGCCCTGCTCACCGATCCGGGCAGTCGGGTGGGCGTCTGGGTGAGCCGGATCCAGCGCCATGGGCTGCTGACCGGAATCGGCACCAGCCGGCCCGTGCTGCGCTTCTTAGAGAAAGATCCGGGCGTGCGTCCGGGTGATGTGGTGGTCACCTCACCGGCCAGCACCCTGGTGCCGCCCAACCTCACCGTGGGGGTGATCCAGTCTGTCGATGAGCGGTCGGTGCCGGCCACCGACGCGGTGGTGCAGCTCAGTGCTCCGCTCGAGGCAGTCGACTGGGTGCAGGTGATCGTGCCGTGAGCCAGCTGACCCGCCACCGCTGGTGCCTGGCCACGGCCCTGCTGGTGCCCTGGCTGGTGTTGGCGTCGCCGGGGCCGTTGAAACTCGCCGGGGTGCCGCCAGCCTGGGCCGTGTTGTGGCTGCTGCCCTGGGCGCTCGTCGATGGCCCCCTCTCCGGCGCCCTGGCTGGCCTGGGGCTGGGCCTGGTGCTGGATGGTCTGCATCTGGGCCCGATCAGCGAGATTCCTGCCCTGGCGCTGTTGGGCTGGTGGTGGGGCCGGTTGGGGCGGCTGGGGCCGCCGATTGAGCGCAGTTTCAACCTCGGCCTGCTGGCCCTGATTGGTGCGGCGCTGGTGGGGGGCAGCCTGATCCTGCAGAGCCTGCTGAGCGGGGGCTGGCCCCTGCAGCCGGCCTTGCACACCTGGCTGGCCCAAACCCTGCTGACCGCCGTGCTGGCGCCGCCGCTGTGTTCCCTGCAGCTGTTGCTTTGGCGCCGCCAGACCCTGGGGGGGCGAAGCTGAGCCGATGGGAGGCGAGCTCGGTCGGCGGCGATTTCTGGAACTGCTCGGAGGTGGCAGTGCAACGGCCCTGCTGGCGGCTGGTTTGGGCAGCTGCGGGCGACCGGGGCCAGGCGACCCCAGGGGAGCCGCCAATGGGCGGGTGCTCAATTTCTGGACCCTCGACCTGGCCCCCAAGTTCAATGGCTACCTCCAGGGACTGATTGCGACCTGGGAGGCCCAAAATCCTGGGCTCCAGGTGCGTTGGACCGACGTGCCCTGGAGCTCGGTGGAGCGCAAGTTGTTGGCCGCGGTCTTCGCCCGCACCGCTCCCGATCTGGTCAACCTCAATCCCCCCTTCGCCGCCAACCTGGCCAGCAAGGGGGGGCTGCGGGATCTGAGCACCGTGTTGCCCGCTGACGCGGCCGAGGCCTATCTGCCGGCGATCTGGGCGGCGGGGCGCCAGGGCGAGGGGGCCTCGGCCGAGCAGTTCGCCATCCCCTGGTATCTCACCGCCCGGATCACCATGGCCAATCGGCGGCTGTTGGAGCGCGCCGGGTATGGGGCCCCGCCCCTGCAGTGGAGTGGGGTGCCGGCCTATGCGGAGGCTGTGCGCCGGCGGACGGGCCGCTACGCCCTGTTTGTCACCGTGGTGCCCGACGATTCCGCCGAGCTGCTCGAAACCCTGGTGCAGATGGGGGTGCAACTGCTCGACGGCCAGCAACGGGCCGCGTTCAACAGCCCGGCGGGCCGGCGGGCCTTCGCCTTCTGGAGCAACCTCTACCGGCGCGGCCTGCTGCCCCGCGAAGTGGTGAGCCAGGGCTACCGGCGGGCGATCGAGCTCTACCAATCGGGCGACCTGGCCCAGGTGGCGACCGGCCCCGATTTCCTGCGCAATCTGCAGACCAATGCCCCGGGGATTGCCGCCACAACCGCTCCCTACGCTCCGCTCAGTGGCGCCGCCGGGGAGGCCAACGTGGCCGTGATGAACCTGGTCGTGCCCAAGCAGAGCGCCCTGGCAGCGGAGGCGGCCCGCTTCGCCCTTTTTCTCACCAACGCCCCCAACCAGCTGGCCTTTGCGGAGCAGGCCCGGGTGCTGCCCTCCAACCGGGTGGCGCTCCAGCAGCTGGAGGCGTCCCTGGGGGCTGGCGGCGGTGCGGCGACGCCGGCTGATTCGCTGGTGCAACGGGCCCGCTTGCTCTCGGCCCAGACCCTGCGTCGGGCCCGGGTGCTGGTGCCGGCCAGTCCGGGGGTGAAACGGTTGCAGGCGATCGTCTACACCCAGCTGCAGCGCGCCATGTTGGGTCAAGTGGGCAGCGATGCCGCCCTGGCGGCGGCGGCGGACGAGTGGAACCGCTACGCCCGGGCCCGTTGGGGCTGAGTTCCTTCACCGGGCTTGGGCTGCTTCACCGGGGCTGGGCTGCTATCAGGGTTTCCAGGTTCTGTCTGTTTCAGTAGAAATCCTTAAAAGTGATCAGAGCGGCTCCGGCGGCGGCGTTCTGGGGGATGACCGGGGGGCGCGCCTAGGGGTATGGTTGCGATTCTTCATCACGGCGCTTCGCCCATGCCCTTGGAGGACAGGCCCGGTTCCGTTGCCTCACTGGCTGAGCCCAAGGCCACCGTGATGGTGGTTGACGATGAAGCGGCCGTCCGCCGGGTGCTGCTGATGCGGCTGCAGCTGGCCGGCTACCGGGTGATCTGTGCCGAAGATGGCGAAGAGGCGATCACCCTGTTCCACCAGGAGCAGCCCGATTTGATCGTGCTCGATGTGATGCTGCCCAAGCTGGATGGCTTCGCGGTCTGCCGTCGGCTCCGGGCCGAGTCTTGCGTGCCGATCATTTTTCTTTCGGCCCTCGATGCGATCGCCGAGCGGGTTTCCGGGCTGGATCTCGGTGCCGATGACTACCTGCCCAAACCGTTCAGCCCCAAGGAGCTCGAGGCCCGCATTGCCACCATCCTGCGCCGGGTCGGCCGGGGTTCTGCCTCCGCCGAGCCAAGGGAGGTGCCAAGCGGGAGCGGCGTGCTCCGTGTGGGCGATCTGGTGGTTGACACCAACCGCCGCCAGGTGACCCGCGATGGTGAGCGCATTGGCCTCACCTACACGGAATTCAGCCTGCTGGAGCTTCTGTTTCGCGAACCGGGCCGGGTGGTTCCCCGGGCAGAGATTCTCGAGCAACTCTGGGGCTATCCCCCCCGTCGCGCCGCCGACTTGCGGGTGGTGGATGTCTACGTGGCGCGCCTGCGCGGCAAGCTCGAGCCCGACCCGCGCAATCCCGAGCTGATCCTCACCGTTCGGGGCACCGGCTATGCCTCCCAGCGGATGGCGGAATTGACTCTGGCGGTGAGCGGCTAGCGCTCCTGCAGGATGGGCCCCTGAGCCCCCCTGTCTGCCTTGTCGGATCTGCGCGAGACCCGTCTGGAGAAAGCTGCCGCTCTGGCCGCCCTGGGCCAGGCTCCCTATGGCCTGCGCTTCGAGCCCAGCCACCGCACCGCCGCCCTGCAGCAGGCCCATCGCGATCTGCCCAATGGCGAGGAGCGGGCGCTGGAGGTGTCCGTGGCCGGCCGGGTGATGACCCGCCGGGTGATGGGCAAGTTGGCCTTCTTCACCCTGGCCGATGAGAGCGGCACGATCCAGTTGTTCATTGAAAAGGCCGGCCTTGAGGCCTCCATGCCGGAGGATCACCAGGCCTTTGCCCACCTCACCTCCCTCGTGGATGCGGGCGACCTGATCGGGGCGGTCGGCAGCTTGCGCCGCACCGACCGTGGCGAGTTGTCGGTCAAGCTCAAGGGCTGGACCATGCTTTGCAAATCGCTCCAGCCCCTGCCGGATAAGTGGCATGGCCTGGCTGATGTGGAGAAGCGCTACCGCCAGCGTTACCTCGATCTGATCGTTTCTCCCCACACCCGTGAAACCTTTCGCCGTCGGGCCCTGGCGGTGAGCGCCATGCGTCGCTGGCTCGATGGGCGCGATTTCCTGGAGATTGAAACGCCGGTGCTGCAGAGCGTGCCCGGCGGGGCCGATGCCCGGCCCTTCGAAACCCACCACAACGCCCTCGACCTGCCCCTCACCCTGCGGATCGCCACCGAGCTGCATCTCAAGCGCCTGGTGGTGGGGGGCTTCGAGCGGGTCTATGAGCTGGGCCGGATCTTTCGTAACGAGGGGATCAGCACCCGCCACAACCCGGAGTTCACCTCAGTGGAGATCTACCAGGCCTACGCCGACTACACCGACATGATGCTGCTCACCGAGCAGCTCCTGGCCGATGTCTGCCAGCAGGTGTGCGGCACCACCTTGATCACCTACCAGGGCACCGCCATCGATCTGAGCCCCCCCTGGCGACGGGCCACCATGCACGAGCTGGTGCAGGACGCGACCGGGCTCGACTTCAACGCCTTTGGCAGTCGCGCCGAGGCCGCCGCGGCGATGGCGGGCCAGGGGCTGGAGGCGCCGGCCCTGGCCGATTCCGTCGGCCGGTTGCTGGTGGAAGCCTTCGACCAGCGGGTTGAGGCAAACCTGATCCAGCCCACCTTCGTGATCGATTACCCAGTGGAGAATTCACCCCTGGCCCGGGCCCACCGCAGCAAGCCGGGTTTGGTGGAGCGCTTCGAGTTGTTCATCGTGGGCCGCGAGACGGCCAATGCCTTCAGCGAATTGATCGACCCGGTGGACCAGCGCCAGCGCCTCGAGGCCCAGCAGGAGCGCCGGGCGGCCGGCGACCTGGAGGCCCAGGCGGTGGACGAGGATTTTCTCCAGGCCCTGGAGGTGGGCATGCCCCCCACGGGTGGCCTGGGAATTGGCATCGATCGGCTGGTGATGCTGCTCACCGATAGCCCCTCCATCCGCGATGTGATCGCCTTTCCGCTCCTGCGCCCCGAGGCGCGGCCAGCCACAATGGGATAATTGGTTGAGTAGGCAATCTGCCCCATCCGGGGGCCAGCGATTCCATGAGTGGCGAGCGCGTCGGTTTTCGCTTCAAACACGCGGACGCTGTGGTGAAGCGCAACCCCCAAGGCCGCTCGCGCCGGGGCTGGGTGATGGAGCCTGTGGAGCAAACCACCAG
>CBFIGH010000027.1:0-11842 GCA_965662115.1 Cyanobium sp. | reverse complement strand
GGCTATGCCGGGGTGGAATTCACGGATTGTCAGCCGGCTTCCGGTGGTGGGGTCACGTGCAACACAGAGCCCACCGGCAACACGGTGATGGACGATGAGGACGCCCGCTACGGCCTGTTCAACGAGGCCAGCCCAGGCTGGTCTGAATACGACCCCTACGAGGGCTACGACGACATGTTTGGCGGTAACTGGACCTGAATCAGCCCAGGTGGGTCATGCCCTGGAAGACCACCAGGCTCACCAGCCAGGCGAGCAGCAGCGACCAGGCCACGCTGAGCACGGTGAACCCCAGCCGCTTCGATTCGCTGCGGATGACCGCCACCGTGGAGAGGCAGGGTGTGTAGAGCAGCGTGAACACCATGAAGCTGAGGGCCTGGGGCCAGCTCACGTCGTTGGCGATCGCCTGCCCAAGCGCTCCTGGATCCGCCTGGCTGTAGATCACGGCCAGGCCCCCGAGCACGATTTCCTTGGCGATGAAGCCAAACAGCAGGGCCACCGCCAGCTTGGGGTTGATCCCGATCGGGGCCAGCAGGGGCTGGGTGAGGCTTCCGAGTTGGCCCGCCAGACTGGCGCTGCTCGCGGGCTCCACGCCCACGGGCAGGTTGTTGAGTAGCCACACCGCCATCACCCCCAGGATGATGAAGCGGCGCGACCAGATCCAGAAATGCTTCACCTCGCTCCAGGCGCGGCTGAGCATCTGCCCCGCGGTGGGCAGCCGGTAGGGCGGTAGTTCCAACACCAGGGGCTCGTTGCTCGGAAAGCGGCCGCGGAAGAGCAGGGCGGTGAGCATCGCCGCCGCGAAGCTCATCAGATACAGCCCAAAGATCACCAGTCCCCCGAGCCGGGGCGGGAAGAACACCGCCGCCATGAACAGAAACACGTTCAGGCGGGCTGAGCAGAGGGAGAAGGGGATCACCAGCATCGAGAGCAGCCTCAGTCCCCGATCGCGCATCACCCGCGTGCCCAGGATTGCCGGCACATTGCAGCCGAAGCCCATCAGCGAGAGCACGAAGCTGCGGCCATCGAGCCCGAGCCGTTCCATGAAGGCATCCATGAGATAGGCCGCCCGCGAGAGATACCCGCTGTCTTCCACCACGCCCATGGCCAGGAAGAACAGCGCGATCACCGGCAGGAAGGCCATCACCGTGCCCAGGCCTTGATAGAGCCCTTCCAGCAGGAAACCCTGCAGCAGGCTTGGCAGCGGAGCGAGCAGAGGCTTGATCACAGCCTGGCCGATCTGATCCAGTAGGCCACCCAGCGCTTCCTGCACAGGCACGCCGATCGCATAGATGCCCTGGAACATCAGGGCCATGGCCAGAAAGAACAGCGGTAGCCCCAGCAAAGGGTGCAGTAGCACCGCATCCAGGCGCCGGCTGCGCTGATCGCGCCAGCGGCCCGGCAGGGTGATGCAGCGCTCCACCAGCTCGGCCATGGCGCCGTCGAGGTCGGCATCGGCAGCCGCCAGCCGCTCCTCCAGCTGATCGGGTACCGAAGCCGTGCGGTCTGCGGTGGCGTCCAGCTGCTCCACCAGGGTGAGCTGGAGCGTATCAAGCCCCTGGCGGTATTTGGCGCTCAGCGGCAACACCGGCTGCCCCAGCGCTTCGCCGAGAGCGGTTGCGTTGATGCTGACCCCGAAGCGGGCGGCCTCGTCGGCCATGTTGAGCGCCACCACGGCTGGCAGGCCCAGTTGTTGCACCTGCAACGCCAGCCTCAGCTGCCGATCGAGCTGGCTGGCGTTGAGCACTACCAGCACCAGATCCACGGGGCTGTGCTCCAGGAAGCGGCGCACCACGGCTTCATCGTTGCTGTGGCCGCGTAGGTCGTAGATGCCGGGCAGGTCCACCAGTTGCAGGGTGCGGCCCGAGAGCTGCAGGTCGGCCTGCAGCAGATCCACCGTGAGGCCCGGCCAGTTGCCGATGTGGGCGTGATGGCCTGTGAGGCGATTAAACAGGGTCGACTTGCCTGTGTTGGGCATGCCGAGAACGGCAATGGTGCTCACGCGGCCAGGCTCACCCGAGCGGCTTCACGGCGGCGCAGCATCAGTTCGGTCATCCCCACGCGTACGTGCAACGGGCCCGACCACCAGCCGCGCCGAAGCACTTGCACCGCTTGCCCTGGCCGTAATCCAAGCGCTTCGAGTCGTTGCCTCAACCCCGCATCCGCTGCGAGCGATTCCACCGTGGCGGTTGCACCTGTGGGCAGATCCACCAGCCGGGCCGATGCAGCCATGACACCTCGCTATTGCGAATGAGTTGCAATATCCTATGTGTAAAAAGGGCGGCCGACTTGTCGAAATTGACTACCGTGTGACTTCCCAGCTTTCTGTGTGAGCCGGTGCTCCATTTCTGGTCGCCCCACCTCGATCCGGCCCACCCTCACGACTGCACCCAGCCAGAGCGCTACGTGATTCAGGTGCAGGCCAGTGGGGCCTTCCTTGCTATCGCGGCCGATGGCCAGGCGCTGGTGGAGGTGGCAGAGCCGGAGCTGGCCCATTTGTTTCACGCCCATGAAGCGGCCCTGCGCGCTGCCAAGGAGCTCAACGCCGAGGGACGCGGCCCTGTGGATGTGATGAAGGTGGAGCTGGATGTGAGTTGACCGCCAGGCTCCGTAGGATCCGGCCTGCTTGCCGACCCTGCGTCTGCCCTGATGGAGCTCACCTACCGCCCCCGTCGTCTCCGCCGTTCGCCTGCCTTGCGGGCGATGGTGCGTGAGACCTCCCTCAGCGCGGCCGACTTCATCTACCCATTGTTCGTGCACGAGGGGGCTAGCAACGAGCCCATCGGAGCCATGCCTGGCTGCCAGCGCTGGAGCCTTGATGGTTTGGTGCAGGAAGTGGGCCGCGCCTGGGATCTGGGCATCCGCTGCGTGGTGCTGTTCCCGAAGGTGGCCGATGGCCTCAAAACCGAAGACGGCGCTGAGTGCTTCAACGAGGGCGGCCTGATTCCCCGGGCCATCCGCCGGCTCAAGGAGGTGCACCCAGGCATGGCGATCATGACCGACGTGGCCCTGGATCCCTATTCCTGCGACGGCCACGACGGCATCGTGAGCGGCGAGGGCGTGGTGCTCAACGATGAGACCGTGGCACTCCTCTGCAAGCAGGCGGTGGCGCAGGCCCGCGCCGGTGCTGATCTGATCGGCCCCAGCGACATGATGGACGGCCGCGTCGGCGCCATCCGCGAAGCCCTCGACGAAGAGGGTTTCGAGCACGTGGGGATCATCAGCTACACCGCCAAATACGCCTCCGCCTATTACGGCCCCTTCCGTGAGGCCCTTGATTCAGCACCCCGCGCCGCCGCCGGCAAGCCGATCCCCAAGGACAAATCCACCTATCAGATGGATCCGGCCAATGCCCGTGAAGCCATCACCGAAGCCCAGCTCGATGAGCAGGAAGGGGCCGACATCATGATGGTGAAGCCGGGCCTGGCCTATCTCGACATCATTCATCGCCTGCGCGAGGAGAGCGAGCTGCCGATTGCGGCTTACAACGTGAGCGGTGAATACGCGATGGTGAAGGCCGCCGCCGAAAAGGGCTGGATCGACGAGCGGGCTGTGGTGCTGGAAACCCTGCTCTGCTTCAAGCGCGCTGGTGCGGATTTGATCCTCACTTATCACGCCTGTGATGCAGCCCAGTGGCTGCGCGAGGGTTGAGGGTGACGGTCGTCAGTGCGATCCTCTGGGGGCTCAGGCAGCATTCGTGACCCCGATGGCCCGCTACCTCCTCCTCTGGGTTCACGGCCCCTGGATCGCAGCCTCGCTCATGATGCTTCTGGCGCTGAGGCTTTTGCTGGCTGAAGACTTCAGCCTCCACGGCCATGGCTGGGGCCTGCTGGGCAGTGCTTCGATCTGTTTTTCGATCGGGTGCGTGTGCAAGGTGTCGTGGGTGCTCGCGCAGTTGAATCGGCGCCGTACGGCGGCTGAGCAACAGCTTGAGCATCTGGTGCTCCACTGAGGCCTGCCGCGATGAGCCGCTCCTCTGTTCTGCTGATCATCGGCATCCCCTGGGCCACGGCGGTGGCTGTGCTGTTGATGGTCACCAAGATCCATGCCTTCAGTGGTCGCGTGCACTGGGGGTTGCTGGGCAGCGCCTGCATCTGCTTCTCGATCGGCTGCCTGGCGCGCACCAGTGTTGGCCTGCACGACATGGCCCAGCGGGCCAAGCGTGAAAGCGCAGCGGCGATGGATCGGCCGGTGTCCTGATGGTTTTGCATGCGCTGGTGCGAGGCAGTGTGTGGCTGGGGGCTGGCTGCTGGCTTGCGGCTGCGGCCACGGCGGCTCCCCTCACCACACCTGTGCCGCCCTCACCGGGCTTGGTGCGCTCGTTGGCCGCGTTTGAACGCGATCTGCAGGAGCTCGATGGCGCGCTGCGGCCTGGTGCTGTCAGCACGCCGCTGCCCTTCAGCCTTTCAGATCCAGCCCTGCGCCCCCCGGATCCCTTGGCGGCGCCCACCACGGCCGCCGCTGCTGATCAAACCCAGGAGCGGGTGCTCAGCCTCGCCCAGGCCTTGGCGGTGGCGGTGGCCAACAACCCTGAATTGGCGGAGCGCCGCGCCCGCATCGATGAGATGCGCGGTTTGAAACGCTCGGTGCAGGGCCGGTTTTGGCCGCGGCTGGCCCTCAACCTGGGCGGCTCTTTCGCGCAGCGCAGCGACTACAACCTGGTGCTTCAGGACAACGCGGGGATCTACAAAACGCTGCCCGTCTATCAAGCCAATCCAACCCAGCCAAACGCTCCAAAGCAGACCTCGGACTTTGTGAATTCACCGTTTCTGGTGCAGCCGAACGGCTGGAACCGGATTCAAACCAACCGCGGTGGTGGCTGGGGCAGCCTCGATCTCGACTGGGAGCTGATCAGCTTTGAGCGCGGCGCCGCCCTGGCGGAGCAGGATCAGCGCCTCAGTGCCAGCCTTCAGCAGTACGGCGACACCCTGCGCCAGCTGCAGCTGCAGGTGAGCGAGACCTACTACGGCCTGCAGCTGGCGGATCAGTTGCTGCGCATCCGCGAAGCGGTGCTGCGCAACGACGCCCTCGTGCGTGATCAGGTGGCGGCCCTCAAGCGCTCCGGGCTGGTGCCGCGGCTCGATCTGTTGCGGGCCGAGGCTGCTCTGCAGCAGAGCCGCTTCCGGCAGGAGCAGGCCGAGGCCCTGCGCCAGAGCCGCCGGCAAGCCCTCACCAACCTGCTCAATGTGGCCTTCATCACCCAGCTCAGGGCCCAGATCGATGTGGCGCTGCAACCCCCCTGGCCGCTGCCGCTCGATGCCACCGTGGTGGCTGGTCTGCGGGATAACCCTGCCCTGGAGCAGCTTTTTGCCGAGCGCCAGGCTCTGCTGCGCCAGGCCGATCGCCGGCAGGCTCAGCTGCTGCCAAGCCTTCAGCTGTTCGCCGCCGGTGGCGGCGGTGCCGATGTGCTCACCAAGCCGGTGATCGATCTCAATGGCTGTTGCGCCGCCAGCAACATCCCGCAGCTCTCCAGCCAAAGCGCCGACTGGGTAGCGGGCCTGCGTCTGCACTGGCGTCTATTTGATGCAGGTGTGTCGGGCGAAGCCCAGGCCAGCCGCGCTGCCGCTGAGGCTGTGCTGCAGCGCCTGGCCCGCCAGCGCAACCAGATTCGCCAGGAGCTGGAAACCGCCTTTTACGACTACCGCGCCTCCCTCCGCCAACTGGCCGCGGCGGAGGCGTCTTATCAGGCCTCACGAGAAGCCTTCCGCGATGCCCGGGCTCGCTACCAGTTGGGTCTGGCGGACTACACCGATGTGAGCGAAACGATCACGCTGCTCACGCGTTCGATGGAAGGCATTGCCGAATCCATCACCCTGGCCAACGTGAGCTATGCCCGCATGCTGCGCCAGTTGCAGCCGGTGCCAGCGCAGGGTGAATTGCAGCCGAACCTGCCGATCACTCTGCCGCTGGCTGCGGGGGATCAGTCCTAGCTGCGTCGCGGTTACGCCGTTGCTCAAGCCGCTGGCGCAGCGCCAGGCTGCGCCAGGCGAGCAGCACCACCAGGGCGATGAACCAGAACCACACCTCCGGCGCATTGCTCTGGAGGAGCACCACCAGCAGCAGCACCTCCAGAGCCAGAAAGGGCCATTCGCGCTTCATGGCAGCGTGCCCTCCTGGCGGCGACTCGGTTGATCCTGCTGCTGATCCAGCTGGGGCGTGCGGTAGGTGCCAGTGAGATCCCGCAGGATCGGCAGCAGATAGCTCACCGGAGTTCGCCATTCCACGTAGGCGTGCGCCTTGAGGGTGAGGCCTTCGCGGATCGGAAACACGCTGCTACCGCTGGAGAGGGTCCAGCGGTAGCCATCGTCGCTGCGGCGGCTGGGCAGCAGATCGATCTCGGTGCGGATCACCGGTCCGCTGGCCACCAGCGATTCTGCCAGGGGTGGATTGCCCATGGTGGTGTTGATGTCTTCCGGGGTGGCGGGCAGCAGGCTGACCCGCTCCACCACCCCATGAATGCCCCCGAAACGGCCGCGTTGCTGCCAGTCGGGAACCACTTCAATGCCCTGGTTGTGCTGCAGGCGCCGCGCATCGGCGGGGTGGAAGTAGGCGATGGCCCTGAGCCTTGCGCTGTTGCGATTGGAGGCACCGGCGGCGCCGAGGGTGCCGAGGCGCTGGCCCGGTTTCACGGTTTGGCCGTGGATCACCTGCAGGTCGAGCACGCTGCCGTCGCGTTTGGCCGTGAGGTGGCCCTGGTATTTGAGTTTGGCCTCGGTCACCCGCACTTCGCGGCGGGTGTTGTCGATACGGAAGCGGCGCTGCTGCTGTTCGGTGTCGATGTCGAGCTTCACTTTGGTGTAAGCGTTGATCACCTCCTTGTCGCGGATGGCGAGTTGATCGAGCTCCACCTGCAGCTGGGTGTTGCGGTCGGAGGTGCTCACCACCTCCTGGGAGAGCGGTGCCACCACCTCGGTGCGGGCCAGGTGGGCGAAATCGGCCACCTTCTGGGCGTAGGTGATCTGCAGGCTGCGCACCCGCTGACGCTCCCGCACCAGCTTGCCCAGCGCCGTGTCGCGCACCTCGCGCGCCGCATTCAGGCGGATCGCATCGCGGCGGTTGAGGTCGCTGTTGATCTGCTCCAGTTCGCGCAGATCGCGCTGCTGTTGCTCGAGCTGCTTCTCCAGGGCCGGTTGATCCAGCACCATCAGCAGCTGGCCCTGGCGCACCACATCGCCCACCTTGACCTTCAGCTCGCGGATCTGGCCTTCGGCACGGCTGTCGAGGAGGGTGGCGCCGCCCGGCACGATCACCACCCCGCGGCCCACCACCTCCGTGGGCACAGGCCAGAACAGGGCCCATAGCGCCGTGAGGCTGCCCATGGCGATCAGGCTGAGCAACACCTGGCCCTCGGGGTCGCCGGCCTGGCGATGGGCCCATGCTCTGAGGGCCTCCACTGATGGTTTCAGGTTCACGGCAGGCCGTCCTTTCGCACCATGATTTCTGCCGGTTCTCCGCGGTGGGTAGCAGCGTTGACAATGGAAGGATCGTCGATCAAGTCCATGTCCGCCAGCCATCGACTCGGCCATGTCGCCCTGCGGGTGCAGGACATGGATCGCGCCAAGCGCTTCTATCTGGGGCTCGGCCTGCAGCTCACCTGGGATGCCGACGACTGGTGCTATGTGCAGTGGCCCTCCACCGGCGAAGGCATTGCCCTGCTCAGCCCCAGCTATCGCGCAGCTGGCCCCCACTTCGCCTTCCACTTCAACGACCGCGCTGAGGTGGATCGGATCCGCGAGCAGCTGGTGCAGCAGGGCCACAGCTGCGGGCCGGTGCACGATCACCGCGATGGCACCGCCTCCTTCTACATGCAGGATCCGGAAGGCAACTGGCTGGAGATGCTCTACGAGCCGGCCGGTGGCATCCCCTCCAACACCGGCGCCGAGCCGATCGCAGTGTTTCCGGCGTGACGACAGGACCGCGTGCCGAGCATCCGGTGGAGCAATGGCCCGGGGTGTTGCTTGCGGAGCGCTCGGCAGATTCCGTGGCCGTTCCGGCTCCCTTCAGCGGCATTCAACGTGAGGCCCTCGAGCTGCTCGAGTGGGGGCGGCTGGGGGAGCACGTGGCGGGCTTCGCCAGCACCACGGCCGGCCGCCGGGTCTGCAACGAGTTGCCCCTGGCCCCCAGCCTTGAGGCCAGTCGCCAGCTTCTGGCGCAGACCACTGAACTGCTCGCCCTCGATGGGCTTACGGACGGTGGCCTCAGCTTTCAGGGGGTGGCGGAGCTCAGCCGCACCCTGCAGCTGTGTGCCAAAGGTGGCGTTGCCGGGGCCGATGAGCTGCTCGATGTAGCCACCACCCTGGCGGCGGCGCGGCGCCTGCGCCGCCAGATCGATGATCCCGAGCTGCGGCCAACCACCACGGCGCTGGTGGAGGGGTTGCGCACCTTGCCGGAGCTGGAGCAGCGCCTGCGCTTCTGCATTGAGGATGGCGGCCGTGTGGCCGATCGCGCCAGCCCGCCCTTGGCTCAGCTGCGCCGCCAGATCGGTGCGGTCCGCCAGGAGCGCCGCGACCGGCTGAATGAACTGCTGCGCCGTTACGCAGCCTTGCTGCAAGACAACGTGATCGCCGAGCGCAATGGCCGGCCTGTGTTGGCGGTGAAGGCCGGCTTAGCCGGTCAGTTGTCGGGTCTGATCCACGACAGTTCTGCCTCCGGTAGCACCGTGTTTGTTGAGCCCCAGGCGGTGATCCCCTTGGGCAATCGCCTGCGGCAGCTGGAGGGTGAGGAGCGCGAGGCCGAGCGGGCTGTGCTCCTCGAGCTGAGCGGCCTGGTGGGCGCGGAACAGTCGGCCCTGGAGCATCTGCAACAGGTGTTGCTCCTGCTCGATTGCGGCCTGGCCCGTGCCCGCTACAGCGCCTGGCTGGGGGCGGTGCGGCCCGAGCTGGAGGCTGATCCGCTGGCGCCTCTCCATTTGGAGGGGTTGCGCCATCCGTTGCTGCTTTGGCAGGAGCGCCGTGAGGGATCACGCCCGGTGGTGCCGGTCACGGTGCGTGTGCACGAGGGCCTGCGGGTGGTGGCGATCACGGGCCCCAACACCGGCGGCAAAACGGTGACCCTCAAAAGCGTGGGCCTGGCGGCGTTGATGGCTCGCGCCGGTTTGTTTCTGCCCTGTAGCGGCAGCCCGCGCCTCCCCTGGTGTGCACAGGTGCTGGCGGATATCGGTGATGAGCAGTCGCTGCAGCAGAACCTCTCCACCTTCAGTGGCCACGTGCGCCGCATTGCCCGCATCCTCGAGGCCCTGCCCGCCGCCGGCAGCGACCTCGGGGCGGCTGAGGGCGCCGCGCTGGTGCTGCTCGATGAGGTGGGTGCCGGCACTGATCCCACCGAGGGCACCGCCCTGGCGATTGCCCTGCTCAGGCAGCTGGCTGAACGGGCCCGGCTCACCATGGCCACCACCCATTTCGGCGAACTCAAGGCCCTGAAATACAACGATCCCCGCTTCGAAAACGCGTCGGTGGCGTTCGATGTGGAGACCCTCTCGCCCACTTATCACCTGCAGTGGGGTATCCCGGGCCGCAGCAATGCCCTGGCGATCGCCACGCGGCTTGGCCTCGATGGGGTGGTTCTCGCTGATGCCCAGGCCCTGTTGGCGCCCCGCGGAGAAGGTGAGGTGAACCAGGTGATCGCTGGCCTGGAGAACCAGCGTCAACGTCAGCAGGAGGCGGCTGAGGAGGCCGCGGCCCTGTTGGCGCGCACCGAGTTACTGCACGAGGAGTTGTTGCAGCGCTGGCAGCAGCAGAAGGAGCAGAGCGCTGAGCTGCAGGAGCAGCGCCGTCAGCAGTTGGAGCGCTCGATTCGTGATGGTCAAACGGAGGTGCGCCGCATCATTCGACGCCTGCGTCAGGGCCGCGATGTGGACACCACCAGCCTGGGCGAAACGGCCCGCCGCGCCGGCCAGCGGCTCAAGCGGCTGGAGCAACAGCACCGGCCTCAACCGGAGCGCCGCGACCACAAGGGCTGGCGGCCCGGTGTGGGCGATCGGGTGCGGGTGTTGTCGCTCGGTAAGGCCGGCCAGGTGATGGCCCTCTCGGCTGACGGCCGTGAGCTCACCGTGCTCTGCGGCGTGATGCGGCTCAATCTGGAGCTCGCCGCCATCGAGGGCCTCAACGGCGAGAAGCCCACGGCGCCTGAGGCCATTGTGAAGGTGCACAGCCGCACGCCTCTGGGGGGGCGCAGTCCAGACGTCCGCACCGAGGGCAACACCGTGGATGTGCGCGGGCTGCGCGTGCATGAAGCCGAGGCGGCCGTGGAGGAGCGCTTACGCACCGCCAGCGGCCCGCTGTGGGTGATCCATGGCATCGGCACGGGCAAGCTCAAGCGCGGCCTGCGCGACTGGCTGGCCACCCTCCCCTACGTGGAGCGCGTCAGCGACGCCGATCAGGGTGATGGCGGCCAGGGTTGCAGCGTGATCTGGCCGAGGTGAATAGGCCAGGGTCTGGGCTTCAGCCCAGTTCTGGCAGCACCGGCTCGCGGCCGGGCGCAGCGGTGGGGTCGGGCCGTGGAATCGCCTCTCCGGCCTGATCAAACAAGCGCCAGCCAGTGGGATCCACCTCAAGGTGCACCGCCTGGCCTGGCAGCAGCTGCTGGTCGGGCTCGGCCCGCAGCTGCAACAGATGGTCGCCCTCCTGCAGGCGGGCGGTGAGCAACTGCTCGTTGCCCAACCCTTCCACGTGGCACACCTCTGCCGGCAGGTTGCGGTTGGTGGCGGGCGCCAGCCTCAGGTGTTCGGCTCGCAGGCCGCCATTGAGCGCATCGCCGCCGCCCCTGACCTGCCACTGCAGCAGAGCCTCAGCCATGGGCCCCTCGGGGATGAAGCGGCGGTTGCCCAGCTGCAGTTGACCCTGGCCTGCATTGCGCACGGGCAGCACGTTCATCGGTGGGCTGCCGATGAACTGGGCCACGAACAAATTGCTCGGCCACTGGTACAGCTCGTTGGGAGTGCCGAGCTGCTGGAGGTGGCCGCGGTTGAGCACCGCAATGCGATGGCCCATGGTCATCGCCTCCACCTGGTCGTGGGTCACATACACGGTGGTGGTGCCAAGGCGCCGCTGCAGTTCCACGATCTGGGCGCGTGTGCCCGTGCGCAGCTTGGCGTCGAGGTTGCTGAGCGGTTCATCCATCAGGAACACTGCCGGCTGGCGGGCGATGGCCCGGCCCAGCGCCACGCGCTGCTTCTGGCCGCCGGAGAGCTCCTTGGGCAGGCGATTGAGCAGATGGTCGAGCTCGAGCGTGGCGGCGACTTCTTGGATCCGCGCTTCGATGCGGGCTTCGCGGCTGGAGGCGATCTGCAGGGGTTGGGGCAGGCCGCGGCTGGCCTGGTGCAGGCCGTCTTGCAGTTGCTGTAGGGGGGTGCGCCGGCGTTGACGGCGCAGGCCAAAGCCGATGTTGCCCGCCACGTTGAGGTGGGGATAGAGCGCGTAGCTCTGGAACACCATCGCCACATCCCGCTGGGCTGGCCGCAGCCCGGTGACGCAGCGATCCCCCACAAAAATGTCGCCGCCGGTGGGAGCCTCCAGGCCCGCCAGAAGACGCAGCAGCGTGCTTTTACCGCAGCCGGAGGGCCCAACCAGCACCAGAAATTCGCCGTCGGC
Source organism: Cyanobium sp. (assembly GCA_965662115.1). GTDB lineage: Bacteria > Cyanobacteriota > Cyanobacteriia > PCC-6307 > Cyanobiaceae > Cyanobium_A. Next base: position 257 of record CBFIGH010000027.1, on the reverse strand, counting down.
GATCTCCAGATCCACCTGGCGCAGCACCTGCACGGGCGCGCTGCCCCGGCGTGGTGGGTAGGTCTTGCTGACCTGCTGGAAGCGAACCTCTGCCAAGACCAGGCCACACGGCGGCCCGATCCTAGGGTTGGTCAAATGCAGTTCATTGATCAGGCCCGCATTGCGGTGCGGGCTGGCCGCGGCGGCGACGGCATTGCGGCCTTCCGCCGGGAGAAATATGTGCCGGCCGGCGGCCCTTCCGGCGGTGATGGCGGTCG
>CBFIGH010000026.1:0-2608 GCA_965662115.1 Cyanobium sp. | reverse complement strand
CATCGCTGTGTTGCGGGTGCCCGAACCCCTGATCCTCAAGGAGGGGGCCCGGGTGATGGGCCTCACCGACGGCAGGGCCAAAATGAGCAAAAGTGATCCCAACGAAGGTTCCCGCATCAACCTGCTGGATCCGCCGGAACTAATCACCAAAAAAATCAAGCGCGCCAAAACCGATCCCACCCTTGGGCTGGAATTCGGCAACCCGGAACGGCCAGAGGCCGACAACCTGCTGGGCCTCTACGCCCTGCTGGCCGGCAAGAGCCCAGCCCAGGCCCTCCAGGAATGCGGCTCCATGGGCTGGGGCAGCTTCAAGCCGCTGCTGGCCGAGGCCACCGTGGAGGCGCTCCGCCCGCTGCAGGAGCGCTATCACCATTGGCGCAACCAGCCCGGAGCGGTCGAAGCCGTGCTGCGTGACGGCCAGGCCAAAGCCAGTGCGGTGGCGGAACAAACCCTGGACCGGGTGCGGCAGGCGCTGGGATTTTTAGCCCGCAGCTGAGCCCCCCCCCTACAGGGGGTGGGATGCGGGCAGAACTCAGCCCGGCAAGGGTCGGCCATGGCTCCAGCCCCAGAGCCGCAGCAGCCAGTAGCCCAGCCCCAGCCAGGCCAGGACCCACCCACCCCGCCGCAGCAATGGGCTGGGCAGGCTGCGCCCCGCCAGGCTCCCGCCCATAACCCCGAGCCCCAGGAGCACAAGCAGGGGGCCAAGGGCATGCCACTGCACGGCCTGGGCGAGGTCGCCCCGCAAGACAGCCAACACCGAACGGGTGAGGTAGCAGGTGGGGCAGGGAATGCCGGTGAGCTGGCGGATCGGGCAGCTCCAGAGCCCCAGGCTGAGGACCCCGACCCCGCCGACCACCCCAGCCGCCGCCAGCCGGGCGGCTCGCCCCCTCATGGTTCCCGGTACACAACCCTGCCCCGCTCGTCATTGCCCACATCGAGCAGCTGGGCGTGCAGCAACCGCTCCACCTCCTGGCGCACCTCCGGGCTGCCGACCCCCTCGGGAAGATCGATCTCGAGCAGGGCGTCATTGAGGGTGAACCCCGCCGCGCCACTGCGCCGGGCCAGTTGGACCAACTGCCGTTCAACGGAGAGGCCCGGGGCGGGCGCCAACCGGGCGGCATTGGCCTGATCAACCAGTTCAGGCATCAACAGCAGGTCCACCAGCTGCCCCACAAAACACAGGCCAAAGGTGAGCAGCCACAGGGTGCCGCTGAAGGGCTTGCGGTTGTAGAGGCGATGCACGCCGCAAACCCCCACCAGGCCGAGGGCCCATAGGCCATAGGACAGGGCCAGATTGCGGCGCTCCGGGGTTGGCGACAGACGACCAGGCAGCATGGCTAGGTCCCGGACCCCTCAGTGCCGGGGATGGCCGGGGGATCCGGCAGGGAGACCCCATTGAGCCGCAGAGAGGCCGAGAGATTCCACACGCTGACCACGAGTTGGTGCCAGGGAGCGAGGGTTTCCATGTCCAGGGCCATCGGAATCGGCGCCGCCTGGCGGAGACTGGTGGCGGCGCCGAGCTGCTTGCGGGCCAGCTCGATCCGCTCGCGCAACGACCGCTGCTGATCCGCCGGCATCACCGCCTCGGGGCAGTGGTCTAGAAGCACCAGGCCCCGCTCAAACCAGCTGCTGAAATCGCCCATCAGGGAACCGAGCAACTGATCGAGCAGTTCGCCCGGCGATGGCGGCGGGTGGGAAGGAGATTCGGGGGCCATCGGGTCAGCCTAAGAGCGCTGCGTAGGATCGTTGATTGCCCTGTAGAGCTGCGCGATTCGTGCCCGTGACCTCCAGCAGCCCCGACCCAGCAGCGATCAACCTGCCCAAAACCAGCGAAAGCGAGCCGCTGCTGCGCATCCGCCACTCGATGAGCCACGTGCTGGCCATGGCGGTACAGAAGCTCTTCCCCAAGGCCCAGGTGACGATCGGCCCCTGGACCGAGAGCGGCTTCTACTACGACTTCGACAGCCCCGAACCCTTCACGGAGGCCGACCTCAAGGCGATCAAGAAGGAAATGATCCGGATCATCAACAAAAAATTGCCGCTGGAGCGGATCGAGGTGAGCCGGGCCGAAGCGGAAAGCCGGATCAAAGCCCAGAACGAGCCCTACAAACTGGAAATCCTGGCAGGCATCAGCGAGCCGATCAGCCTCTACACCCTCGGCGAGGAGTGGTGGGACCTCTGCGCCGGCCCCCACGTGGCCAACACCAGCGAGCTCAACGCCAAGGCCTTTGAGCTCGAAAGCGTGGCCGGCGCCTACTGGCGCGGCGATGAAACCAAGGCCCAGCTGCAGCGCATCTACGGCACCGCCTGGGAAACCCCTGAGCAACTGGCCGAACACAAGCGGCGCAAAGAAGAAGCCCTGCGCCGCGACCACCGCCGTCTCGGCACCGATCTGGGTCTGTTCTCGATCGAGGATGAAGCCGGCGCCGGCCTGGTGTTCTGGCACCCCCGCGGCGCCCGCATGCGCCTGCTGATCGAAGACTTCTGGCGCCAGGCCCATTTCGATGCGGGCTACGAGCTGCTCTACACCCCCCACGTGGCCGACATCAGCCTCTGGAAGACCTCCGGCCACCTCGACTTCTACGCCGAGAGCATGTTTGGCCCCATG
>CBFIGH010000025.1:0-50566 GCA_965662115.1 Cyanobium sp. | reverse complement strand
GATCGATTGGCTGGAAGCCACGGAGCCGCTGTTGATCGCCGCCGGCCAGATCAAAGCAACCCATGCCCTCTCGCTTGCCGATGCCTGGATCGCCGCTGCCGCGCTCCAGAGTGGCACCACGCTCCTGCATAAGGATCCTGAGTTTCAGGCGATTGCTGGCTTGGCGCAGGAGTGGCTGGCCTGAAGGAGGGGCAGGCTCTCTTGTCATGCCCCCTGCGCGCGCCACAAAGGCCCCGGCCCAGCAGCCATTGCTCCACCGCTAGCGGATTGGTGGGCGGGTGCTCCAAGGCCGTCGAGTCGATCGAGCGGCCAGCCAGGCGTCCAGGTCGACCGGCCCCGTGAAATCCAGCAGCTGCGGGCGGTGGTGGCGGCACCCAGGGAGCCGAACACCTCAGCAGTTCTTGCGGCGCCAAGAGGTGCCACGAGCCCAGCTTGATCAGCCCCGAAGGAAGGACAGACGCTGCTCGGGGCTCAAACCTGCCCAGGGCCAGTACGGGGCATGGAATGCGTCGCAATTGGCCCAGAGCTGGCACTCCCTGGCGGTGATCGCGAGCCCGGCGGCCTGGGCGAGGGCCGCAAATTCCTCGATATTGCCAGCCGTTGAAAGGCGTTGTTGTAGATCCGTGTTGTCCTGGCTGGCTACCAGAAATGCAGTCAAGGTAGGGCTTTTCAATGCAAATTTCCCCCTCAGAGTGCGTATTCAAGCCATAGCCATGTCTTGCCAACTAGAGGGGTGTCCTTGGACTTAATTAGTGATTATGCAGTTATTGCATAGCCTTTGTCTTGCCGAAGCGGCCGGTCCCGTCTATCCGGGTGCGACTCAGAGGTCTATTTCGTGTCCATCCAGTTGGGCCCCACGCCGGTTTCCACCACCAGGGGCACCGTGAGTACCATGGCGTGCTCCATGGTCTGGCGGGTCAGGCTGAGCACCGGCTCCAGCGCTTCGGGAGCGGCCTCGAGCACCAGTTCGTCGTGCACCTGCAGCAGCAGCCTCGCCGGCAACTGGGCCTCCTCCAGCTCCCGTTGCAGCTGCACCATGGCCAATTTGATGATGTCGGCGGAGGAGCCCTGGATGGGCGCATTGGCGGCGGCCCGCAGCTGCTGGGCCTCCATGCCGCCGCGGCGGGCCACGTCGAGGTCGATCTCGAGCGGATCCTTGCCCAGCAGGCGGCCCAGGCCGTTGGGGTCGAAGTGGAAGGGCCGCCGCCGGCCCAGGATCGTTTCCACGTAGCCCCGGCTCAGGGCCAGCCGCTCCTGCAGCTCCAGGAAGGCAAACACCTTCGGGTAGCGCTGTTTGTATTTGGCCAGAAAGTCTTTGGCCTCGGCCTGGGGCACGCCGGTTTCACGGGCGAAGCGCTGGGCGCCCATGCCATAGATCACGCCGAAGTTGATCGTTTTGCCCAGCCGCCGCTCGTCGCTGGTCACCGTGTCGCCCGCGGCCTTCTCGAGCAGCAGCCGGGCCGTCAGGGCGTGCACGTCATCGCCGGCGCGGTAGGCCTCCACCAACACCTCCTCGCCGCAGAGGTGGGCCAGGATGCGCAGCTCGATCTGGGAGTAGTCGGCGCTGATCAGCTGCCAGCCGGCTTCCGGCAGGAAGGCCTTGCGGATCCGGCGGGAAAACTCGGTGCGGATCGGGATGTTCTGGAGGTTGGGGTTGCTGCTGGAGAGCCGCCCGGTGGCGGTCACCGCCTGGTTGAAATCGGTGTGCACCCGGCCCGTTTCCGGCTCCATCAGGGCCGGCAGGGCATCGACATAGGTGCTCTTGAGCTTGCTGAGGGTGCGGTGCTCCAGCACCAGGGCCACCACCGGGTGGTCATCCTCCAGCTTTTCGAGCACGGCCGCATCGGTGCTCCAGCCGGTTTTGGTCTTGCGGGATTTCTTGCGATCGAGCCCGAGCGTGTCAAACAGCAGCTCGCCCAGCTGCTTGGGGGACGCCAGGTTGAAATCAACCCCAGCCGCCGCCTTGGCCTCGCCATCCAGGCGTTCCAGCGTGGCCTTGAGCTCGCTGCTGAGTTCGGCCAGATAGCCGGTGTCGATGCGGATGCCGGTGGCCTCCATCTGGGCCAGCACCGGCTCCAGGGGGAGCTCGAGTTGGTCGAGCAGCGCGGGCAGGGCCTCGCCCATGGCGCTGAGCTCCTGGCGCAGCAGCTGGGCCAGGCGCCAGGTGAGGTGCACATCCATGCCGCAGTACTGGGCCGCGGCCTCGATCGACACCGCTGAAAAATCGGCGCCCTTGGGCACCAGCTCCGTGAAGCTGGTGGGGCTGAAGCCGAAATTGCGCTCGGCCATGGCCTCGAGGCCGTGTTTGTCGCCCGCATCGCGCAGGTAGTCGGCCAGCAGGGTGTCCATCACCACCCCGCCCAGGGCCAGGCCGTGGCGCAACAGGATCAGCCGGTCGTATTTGGCGTTCTGCAGCGCCTTGGGGTGGGTGGCGCTGGCCAGCCAGGGGGCCAGGGCGGTGAGCACCGCATCCAGGGGGAGCTGGTGGGGGGCCAGGGGCCGCTGCTGCAGCTTCGTCACCTGGCTGAACAGGGGGAGAGGGGTGTCGGCGCTATCGGAGTCGCCCACGGTGCCGCCCTGGCGGTGGCCGATGGGGATGTAGGCCAGATCGGCTGGACCCTCGCCCCAGGCCAGGCCGATGCCCACCAACTCGGCCTTGAAGGGGTTGATGGCGGTGGTTTCAGTGTCGAGCGCGATTGGGGCGGCCGGATCGGTGGCGGCCATCAAGCGCAGCAGCAGGGCATCGAGTGCCGCGGCGGTGGTGACCAGCCCGGGTGTGAGGGTCGGCTGTGCTGGTGCGGCAGCCGCTGGGCTGGATTCCTCGCTGGGCTGGGGCGGCGTGGTGGAGAACAGCTCGGCGAAGCGGGGAACCTGTTTCACCAGGCTGCCCAGCTCCAGCTCCTCGAGGCTCGTTTGCAGCGCCTCGCTGTTGACGTTGCCCAGGGCCAGCCGTAGCGGCTGCGGCAGCGGGATGTCGATCAGGATCTCGGCGAGCATGCGCGAGCGGTAGGCGCTGTCGCGATCGCTGCGCAGCTTCTCGAGCAGGGCGCCCTTAAGCACGCCCTTGGGGTCCTTGGCCTTGGGGCCGGCCTGATCGAGGGCATCGAGGGCGGCGTAGATGCCATCCACGTGCGCGTAGGCGGCCAGCAAGTTGATGGCGGTTTTGGGCCCCACGCCCTTGACGCCGGGGATGTTGTCCGAGCTGTCGCCGGTGAGCGCCTTGAGGTCCACCACCTCCTCCGGCGTCACCCCCAGCTTGGCGATCACGCCGTCGCGGCGGATCTCGCTGGGTCCACTGTTTTTGGCATAGGGGCCGCCGCCCATGTACAGCACAGCGATGTCCCGTCCGTCATCCACCAGCTGGAACAGGTCGCGGTCGCCGGAGAGGATGCGCACCCGCCAGCCGTCCGTGGCGGCCTGGTTGGCCAGGGTGCCGAGCACGTCGTCGGCCTCGTAGCCAGGCGCCATCGCCAGGGGGATGTCGAGGCTCTCGCTGAGGATCTGCTGCAGGTTGGCCAGGTCGGCGAAGAAGTGCTCCGGCGCCACGTCCCGGTGAGCCTTGTAGGCCTCGTCAGCCTCGTGGCGAAAGGTGGGCTCGGCTGTGTCGAAGGCCACCACCAAACCATCGGGCTTGAGCTCCTTGCAGTTGTCGAGCAGGGCCTTGAGGAAGCCGTAGGTGACGCTGGTGGGCACCCCCGCCTTGGTGCTCAGCCCGCCTTCGCCCCCCTTCGAGAAGGCATAGAAACTGCGAAAGGCCAGCGAGTGGCCATCGATCAGCAGCAGCAGGGGCTTGGTGCTCGTAGCCACGGTGCTGCTGCTGCCCTTGCGATCGGCCTAGCCTGCCAGATGTGCGGCGGCGATTTGCACCACGGCCTCAGCAGTGGCCAGGGCGGGCTCGCTGTCATGGGCGTCGTAAAGATCCACCGGCGCCGCATCACCCTTGGGGTAGCGGGTGTCACTGTTCATCCGGGTCAGAAGTTTCAGGCGGAGCTGGCCCAAGGGCTGGGTCTCCAGTCCCGTGGCTTCGAGCATCTCCACCAGCTGTTCGAGGGAGTGGCTGTAGGGCGGGGTGAGGCCGGCGGCCAGTAACACGCCTTTGAGGGCTTTCTCGGCAGCTTGACCAGCCAAATAGCAGGCCTGGGCGTGGAAGCCCTGATCCCCCATGATCCGGGCTGCTTCCAAATCATTGCGGGATTGGCGCATCCAGGCCTGGGCGCGCGGCGTCATGGCTGGTCCAGGCGCAGGGCATCGCGGCCGATGGCCCGCCAATAGGGGTCATCGCTGGTTTTGAGCTGCTGCCAGCGCGCGCTGCTGAGGGCGAGCACGTCATCGCCCAAGCGGGCAGCAAGCAGCGCATCGGCCAAGGCATCGGCGGCAGCCTCGCTGGGGGCGATGGCCAGCAGGTCGACATCGGATAAGCCATCCCAATCACCCCGGGCCAGGGAGCCGAACAGCCACACCTCGCCATCCCCATGCGCAGAAGCCACGGCGGTCGCTGCATGGCGCAGCCCGGCCAGGCGCTCGTCGCGGCGCTGTTGGCGGATGGCAGCCAGGCTGGGCATGGCCCCAGGCTAGGGGCAGTCGCCCAGCCAGCCCGTGGTCCAGCCCGTTGGGGATGTCGCCTTCAGCCCCTGCGGCCACTACCGCTGGTGGCTGGAGCGGCGCTGGGCGCCGCAGCGGCCGCGGCTGCTGTTCATCGGCCTCAATCCATCCCGGGCCGATGGCCGGCGCAACGATCCCACCCTTAGGCGGTTGCTGGGTTTTGCCGATCGCTGGGGGTTCGGGGCCCTGGAGGTGCTCAACCTGTTTTCCCGCATCAGCCCCTCGCCGGCGGTGTTGCGCCGCACCGGCGATCCGGTGGGCGCCCGAACCGATGAATGGATCTGCAACCGGCTGGCGGCCCAGCCCGGGGCGACGCTCTGGCTGGGCTGGGGCAACCAGGGCCGCTGGCGCGGCCGGGACGGCCAGGTGTTGGCCATGCTGCACCAGCTGGCTGCTGGCCCCCGCCGCCTGGCGGCCCTGGGGCTGACGGCCTCCGGCCAGCCGCGCCACCCGCTCTACCGGCGCGGCGATGCACCCCTGCTACGCCTCACCTGGTGCACCAGCCAGGGCCTGGAGCATCCTGAGGACACCGCCGCACCGCTGATCGCCGCTTCGCCATGTCTGCCCTCCCCCGCCGCTATGCCGTCCATCTCCACCTGAGTGGGGGCCAGAGCGAAACGGTCTATTTCCAGACTCTGGAGGCCTTTCAGCAGTGGTATGGAAGTGTGTTGACCACGCCAGCACCCGATACCTTCGTCAATGTGCCCATCGCGGATCTGGAGGGTGAGTATCTGGTGGTGAGGCCCAGCGCGGTGATCGGAATTCATGTGGAGCCCAAGTTCAATGCCCTCGATGCATGACACCTGAGCGGCTGGGGTTGCTCTGGGGCGTCACGGTGTTTGCCGGGGCGGTGGCCCAGGGCCTGGCCTGGCTCACCGGCCTGCCTGGGGTGGTGTTGCTGCTCACCGCCGGCCTGGTGATCGGCCGCTCGGGCTTTGGTTTGGTCGAACCCCTCGACCTCGGCGCCGGACTCGGCACCGTGGTGGGCCTGCTGGTCAGCCTGGTGCTGTTCGATGGCGGCATCAACCTGCGCCTGCCCGATGACGGCACCCGCCAAGCCGTGCTGCGCATTGTGCTGGTGCGGCTGGTGTTGGCCCTGACGGCTGGTTTGCTCGCTGCCCACTGGCTGGCGGGGCTGAACTGGGCGTTGTCCGCGGTGTTCAGCGCCATCGTGCTGGCCACCGGCCCCACCGTGGTGACGCCGCTTGTGCGCCAGATCCGCCTGGCGGCGCCGATGGGGGAGGTTCTGGAGGGGGAGGGACTGGTGCTCGAGCCGATCGGGGCCGTGCTGGCCCTGCTGCTGCTGGAACTGGCGCTGGGCGATCTGCATGGTTGGCGCGAGCTGGCCCTGGGCCTGTTGCAAAAGCTCGGAGGGGGAGTGCTGATCGGGGCGGCCTCGGGCTGGCTGTTGGCCGAAGCCCTGCGTCGGATTCCCGCCCAGTCGGCTGGTGCCCTGCGGCTCCAGCTCAGCCTCGGCAGCCTGTTTCTGATGTTCAGCGGCTGCGAGTTCTGGCTGCCTGAATCGGGGCTGCCGGCGGCGGTGGCCGCCGGGGTGGTGGTGGGCCGCCGGCTGGATCGGGATGCGGCCGAGCTCGATGCGCTGATCCGCCAGTTGGCCCAGCTGGCGATCACCATGCTCTTTCCCCTGTTGGCCGCCGATGTGAGCTGGGCCGAACTCAGCCCGCTGGGTTGGGGTGGGGTGGCCTGCGTGCTGGTGTTGATGCTGGCGGTTCGCCCCGTGGCGATCGGCCTGGCCACCTGGGGGCTCGGTTTCAGCCTGCCCCAGCGGGCCCTGCTGGCCTGGTTGGCACCGCGCGGCATCGTCACCGCCGCCGTGGCCAGCCTGTTTGCCATCCGCCTGGAGCAGGCGGGGGTGGTGGGGGCCGGGCGCCTGCAGGGCCTGGTGTTTCTGACCATCCTGCTCACCGTGGGTCTGCAGGGCCTCAGCGCCGGCCCGCTGGCCAACTGGCTGGGCCTCTCGGGCCAGAGCTCAGAGGCAGCGGCGGATGCGGGCTTGGTCGGCGCCGCTGCCGTGCAGCAGCAGCCAGGTGGCCAGTAGGTCTGGGCCCTGGAGGCTGCCTAGCAGGGCCGCCCGCAGGGTTTTCATGATCACGCCCTTCTTGACTCCCGCCGCCGTGGCCGCCTCGCTGAGCAGTGCCTGGGCCCGATCGGCTGCCAGGGCGCCCTCGGGCAGGCTCTCCAGCAGGGCAGCCAGGGCCGGCCGGGCGCCGTCGCAGGCCAGCTGGGCCGTGGCGCTCGCCTGCAGCTCGGGCGTGGTGAAAAACGGCCGGGCCTGCTCCACCCCATCGGCCAACAGGGTGAGCGAGGGGCCGATCAGCTGGCAGAGCTGCAGCTGCCAGGACGGCTCAGCCCTGGGATCGGCGGCATCGTCAAGCCAGCCCTCGGCCGCCCAGACGGGCAGCAGCTGCTGCCGCAGCGTCTCCGGCTCCAGGCCATGCAACACCTGGCCATTGAGCCAATTGAGCTTCTCCCAATCGAAGCGGGCCCCGGCCCGGTTGACCCGCTCGAAATCGAAAGCGGCAGCCGCCTCGGCCAGGGTGAAGCGCTCGCCCATGCCCTCGGGCGGTGACCAGCCCAGCAGGGTCATGTAATTGGCCAGGGCTTCGGCGGTGTAGCCCATGGCGCGGAATTCACTCACCGAGGTGACGCCATCGCGCTTGGAGAGCTTCTTGCCCTCCTGGTTGAGGATCAGGGGGGTGTGGGCAAAGATCGGCGGCTCGGCGCCCAGGGCCCGATAGAGCAGCAGCTGCTTGGCGGTGTTGGCGATGTGGTCTTCGCCGCGGATCACGTGGCTGATCGCCATGGCGATGTCGTCGACCACCACCACCAGGTTGTACAGCGGGTCGCCGATCTGATCGGCCGGGGCGCGGCGGGCGATCACCATGTCGCCGCCCAGGTCGCTGCCGGCCCAGCGCATCTGGCCGCGCACCAGGTCGCTCCAGGTGATGCTGGCGCCGTCGTCGATGCGGAAGCGGATCGTGGCTTCGCGGCCCTCGGCGATGAAGGCCCGCTGCTGGTCGGCGCTGAGATCGCGGTGACGGTTGTCGTAGCGGGGGGCCTGCTTGCTGGCTGCCTGCTGCTCCCGCATGGCGGTGAGTTCCGCTTCGCTGGCAAAGCAGCGGTAGGCGTGGCCGGCATCGAGCAGCTGCTGGATGGCCGCCCGGTGTTCGCCGAGGCGGCTGCTCTGGATCACCGGTTCAGCGTCCCAGTGCAGGCCCAGCCAGGCCAACCCTTCGAGGATGTTGGCGGTGAATTCGGGTTTGCTGCGCCCTTTATCGGTGTCTTCAATCCGCAGCAGAAACTGGCCGCCCTGCCTGCGGGCAAACAGCCAGTTGAATACTGCCGTGCGGGCCGTGCCGATGTGCAGCGTGCCGGTGGGGCTCGGGGCCAGTCGGACGCGCACAGGCCGTTGGCCTGCTTCCCCAGAGGGGTCTTCGGCCACGGTCTGCGTAGCGCCCACCGGGATGACTCCTGATTGAAATGGGACGGGACTGACGGGATTCGAACCCGCAACTTCCGCCGTGACAGGGCGGTGCTCTAACCGGTTGAACTACAGTCCCAGACTGGTGTGAGCGGGCTTGGTCGCACCGGCTCGCCAACTACAGAAGTATCCATTGCCACCCTGCCTGCCGTCAACGGGGCCAGCGGGGTGGGGGATTCAAACGGCGCCTGTTCAGGGCCTGAATCCGGCGGGTTCGATCAGGCGCACTTGGTTGCCCCGGGCCGTGAATTCACGCCCCTGGTCGCTTTGAACCACAACACGACCACCGGATTTGACCCGGATCACGCGGGCTCGTACCCACCCCAAAGCGGCAGACTCAAGCACCTTCACCACATCCCCGGGTTGTAAATCCAACTCCATGCTCAAAACCAGATAACTGCAGATTGGAGCATCGAACGCGCCGTGGAGGACTTGAACCCCCGACATCAGGTTTTGGAGACCTGCGTTCTACCAACTGAACTAACGGCGCAATGCCGATGCCCCGTAAACATGAGGCCAATGGGAGGGAACCAATTTGTCAAAAGAGAGACTCCCGAGACAAAGGGCGAACCCCCGTGGCTTCAGCGATCGAAGCGTTGCTTGACCCGTGTGGCTTTACCCACCCGATCCCGCAGATAGAAGAGCTTCGCCCGACGAACCTTACCGCGGCGCTCCACTTTCACGGAGGCCACCTGGGGACTGTGCAGCATGAAGACCCGCTCAACGCCGATGCCCTGGAAAATGCGGCGCACCGTGATCGTTTCGTTGAGGCCGCCGTGGCGCTTGGCAATCACCACGCCCTCATAGGGCTGCACGCGCTCCTTGTTGCCTTCCCGGATTCGCACACCCACCTTGACGGTGTCACCCACATAAATATCGGGCAGGCCATCTTTGAGCTGGTCGGCCTCGAAGGCTTGGATCAGCTGCTGGGCGCTGAGTTTGCCGGTGATCACCCGGGTTTTAACCGCCACCGGGCTGTCGCCCGTGGCTGGGGCCAGGCTGTCCCCATCGGTTTCCACGGGGATTTCCGATGGGGTTTCCGATTGATTGTCGATCGACTCCGTTGCCATCTCAGCTCCGCTTAGGCCTGGCCAATGCACCACTGTACCGGCCGGCTGGAGCCCCCAGCTCCCCCCCCGCCATTGGTAGCTTGATCAGGTGCCCTGTCTATCGCGGCCTACGCCTCCAGCATGAATCTGTTTGCCGATTTGCTGGCTACCACCAAACCCACCGCCCTGGAAACGGGCCCCCGCATCCAGAAGGGTCGGCGGGGCGTGGAGATCAAGAGCGCCCGCGAAATCGCCACGATGCGCCAGGCCAGCCGCATTGTGGCCACGGTGTTGCGTGAACTGCTCGAGCTGGCGGCCCCCGGCATGACCACCGGCGACCTCGATCGCCATGCCGAAACCCGGATCCGCGATCTCGGCGCCACGCCCAGTTTCAAGGGCTACCACGGCTTCCCCGCCAGCATCTGCGCCTCGATCAACAATGAGGTGGTGCACGGCATCCCCAGCAGCAAGCGGGTGATCCGGGCCGGCGATCTGCTCAAGATCGACACCGGGGCCTATTTCGACGGCTACCACGGCGATAGCTGTGTGAGCCTCTGCGTGGGTGAGGGGGCCAGCGATGGGGCCCAGACCCTCTGCCGGGTGGCCCAGGAATCGCTCATGAAGGGGTTGGCCCAGATCAAGGCCGGCAACACCCTGCTGGATATCGCCGGCGCGGTTCAAGACCATGTCGAAGCCCATGGCTTCGCGGTGGTGGAGGACTACACCGGCCACGGCGTCGGCCGCAATCTGCATGAGGAACCCTCGGTGTTCAACTTCCGCACCCGGGACCTGCCCAACATGAAGCTGCGGTCGGGCATGACCCTGGCGGTGGAGCCAATCCTCAATGCCGGCAGCAAGGCCTGCCGCACCCTTCAGGACCGCTGGACCGTGGTGACCCAGGACGGCAGTTGGTCGGCCCAGTGGGAACACACCATCGTGGTGGGCAGCGACGGCTGCGAGATCCTCACCGACCGGGATTTCTAGCCCCGATCAGCCCCAGGCTCAGCGCGCGTGAGCAGCCGAACGTAGAGCCAGCGGCTCAGGGTGCTGAGCGGCATCAGCAGGTAGGTGAGCGGGTTGGGGGTGACGATGATCAGGTTGCAGCCCAGCTGGGCCTGCACCAGCACCTGGGCAGCCACGAAATCTGCCCCCATCACGCCAATCGGGTTGAGGGCCGAGCGAAAGGGGCCCAGCACCAGCCGGCGGATGCGCAGCGGGCCCTGGCTGCCGCCGAGATCCAGGGCCCTCAGGCACACCAGGTTGCCCAGCAGCCGTTTGCTGAGCTCGTAGAGCGGGCTCAAGGCCGGTTGGATCTCCGCTTCGGAGGTGTTGACCCAAACCTCGGCCCGGCGGCGGGCTGGAGATCGCTGCCGGGCCAGATCGGCAAACAGCTCCAGCAGCCGCCAGCTGCTGAGGGCATTGACCTCCAGGGCCAGGTCGGTGGCGGCGCGGCTGCGGGCCTGGGGTTGGTTGATGCCGTGGTTGAGCACCAGCACATCCACCCGTTCCAGCACAGGGCCCAGGGCCTGCTCGGCACCGATCCGCCAGGTCACCTGCTCGAGCCGGATCGGTTCACCGGCGTCGTTGCACAGCTCCAGCGGCTCCGGGCTGCTGGTGAGCGCCACCAGAGCCACCCCCCGTTTGGCCCAGCTGCGCAGCAGGGCCCGGCCAAAGCTGCCGCTCGCGCCGGTGACGGCAACGGTGCATCCATCGAGCCAATCCGACATGAGCCTGGCGCCAACCACCCCTGCCGCGTCAGCATGGAACAGGTTGGTCGCCGGAACGACCCCTTAAATTTCTGTTGAGCTTCTCGCCATGCCCCAGCGCGGTTGACCGATGGCCCCCACCTTGCTGGTTGGATCCTGTGAACCCTTCAGTGGCAAATCCGCCGTGGTGCTCGGCCTGGCCCGCCAGCTGATCCGCCAGGGGGTGGCGGTTCGTTTCGGGAAGCCCCTGGCCACCAGCCTGGATTCCCCCGCCGATGGGCCGGTTGATGGGCCCCTGTTCGATGCAGATGTGCGGTTTGTCGGCGCCACCCTGGGGCTCTCTGATAGCCAGCTGATCCCTTCCCTCCATCTGCTGGATCCGCAGCTGGCCCAGCAGCGTTTGTTGCAGGGAGATCTGGATCCAGGCCCGGGCTTCAGCGCCCTGGCTCAGCAACTGGCCGGCTGGGTTGATGGCCTGACCCTGCTGGAGGCCGGCGGCACCATGCAGGAGGGTTTGCTCTACGGCCTCAGCCTGCCCCAGCTGGCCCAGGGGATGGGGGCGCCGGTGTTGCTGGTGCATGGCTGGAAGGACAGCTGCAGCAGCGATGCCCTGCTGGCAGCCCGGTCCCAGCTGGGCGACCACCTGGCCGGGGTGGTGCTCAATGCGGTCCAACCCCAGCTGGTGCCGGAGCTGTGCGCCGATGTGGTGCCCGCCCTGGAGCGCTTGGGGGTGCCGGTGTTCGGGGTGATGCCCCAGAGCCCCCTGCTGCGCAGTGTCACCGTGGAGGAGTTGGCGCTGCGGCTCGGGGCCGCCGTGCTCTGTTGCCCCGAACGACTCGACCTGCTCGTCGAAACCCTCTCGATCGGCGCCATGAATGTCAACTCGGCGATGGAATACTTCCGCCGCCGCCGCAACATGGCGGTGGTGACCGGTGCGGACCGCACCGACATCCAGCTGGCTGCCCTGGAGGCGTCCACCCAATGTCTGATCCTGACCGGAGCGGCTGAACCGCTACCCCAGCTGATCAACCGGGCCGAGGAACTGGAGGTGCCCCTGCTCAAGGTGGAGCAGGACACCCTCACCACCGTGGAGGTGATCGAGCAAGCCTTCGGCCATGTGCGTCTTCACGAGGCTGTCAAGGCCAGCTTTGCCTTTCGGTTGGTCGATGAGCACTGCAATTTTGAGCGGCTCCGGACCCGCCTGCAGTTGCCCGCATTGGCCAAATAACGCTGCTATTTTCGGTGTGCAGGTTGAGGGCAACAGGTGACCCGGTCCCTTGATCTTCCGTCGCTGGATCGAATTGACACCCTGGCCCAGGAACTGGCCATGCTCCAGGACCGCAGCAAGCGGCGCATTGCCATCCTGGGCAGCCGCCACGTGCCGGTCGTGTCGATCCATCTGGTTGAGCTGGTGGCCCGCTCCCTGGCCCAGGAGGGGCACAACCTGATCACCTCCGGCTCCCAGGGGGTGAATGCGGCCGTGATCCGCAGCGTGCTCGAAATCGACCCGGCCCGGCTGACCGTGCTCCTCCCCCAGAGCCTGGATCGCCAGCCCGGTGAATCCCGCGAGCAACTGGAGCAGGTGCTGCACCTGGTGGAGAAGCCCGAACACGATGAGTTGCCCCTGCCGATGGCAAGCAGCCTCTGCAACCACGAGATCATCAGCCGCTGTGACCAACTGATCTGCTACGCCTTCCACGACAGCGAGACCCTGTTGGCCAGCTGCCGGGTGGCCGAAGACATGGGCAAGGTGGTCAGCGTGATGTTCTTCGACTAGCAGCGAGCCCGCTCAGCTGGCCAGCACGGCCTTGAGCCCCTCCACGTAGAGGATGCCCGTGCACGTGAGGCCGCCGGCCCAGCACAGGCCCCGCACCGGGGGCAGGTTGCCGACATAGGCGCCGATGTAGGCCAGCCGCAGGGCCGGGTGAATCCAGGCGGCCACCAAGGCCACCGGGCTGCCCACCCCGGCCAGCAGGCAGAGCAGGCAGGCTGGGGCGTGCAGGGTCAAGGCCTCAAAGCAGTTCTGATGGGCCCAGGCGGCCCGCTTGCCCCAGGCCGGCAGCCGCTCGAACATCGCCCTGGGTGCGGCCAGGTCGGCCATCTGGAAGTTGGCCTGGGAGCGGCCGGCCCCGAGCGGCACGGTGCTGAACACCACCACGCCAGCCGTCAGCAGCAACGACCAGGCAAAGGGGGCGAGGGCGGCGGTCATGGCGGCTGCGCAGCGGAAGGTTGGTTCAGGTTGACAGGCCGCACCTACGATCCGCTCACCTTTCCGCCCACCCGACCAGCCCCATGGCCGACACCTACTCCTTTGATGTGGTGAGTGATTTTGATCGCCAGGAGCTGGTCAACACGATCGACCAGGTGCGGCGGGATGTCGGCACGCGCTACGACCTCAAGGATTCGGGCACCGAGATCGACGTGGAGGAAACCAGCCTGACGATCACCACCGCCAGCGACATGACCCTCCAGGCGGTGGAGGATGTGTTGCGCCAAAAGGCCACCAAGCGCAATCTCTCCCTCAAGATCTTCGACTTCCAGTCCCCCGAGCCCGTCGGCGGCAACCGGCTGAAGCAGGTGGTGAAGCTGCGCAAGGGCCTCAGCCAGGAGCTGGCCAAGAGCCTCAGCAAAACCGTGCGCGATGAGCTCAAGAAAGTGAGCGTTTCGATCCAGGGCGACAGCCTGCGGATCACCGGCAAAAACAAAGACGACCTCCAGCAGGCCATCAGCCTGCTCAAGGCCCAGGACGTCGAGGTGCCGCTCCAGTTTGAGAACTACCGCTGAGCGGTGCGCGGCTGGCAGTTCTGGATCGATCGCGGCGGCACCTTCACCGATGTGGTGGGCCGTAGCCCCACCGGAGAGCTGGTGGTGCGCAAGGTGCTGTCCGTGCAGGCCGATTGCCCCGGTGATCCGGCTGTGCGGGCGATCGGTGCTGTGCTGGGCCTGGAGCCCGGCAGCCCCGTGCCGGAGGGCCTGGTGGAGGAGGTGCGCCTGGGCACCACCGTGGCCACCAATGCCCTGCTGGAGCGGCGTGGGGCCAGCGTGGTGCTGCTGATCAACCGCGGTTTCGCCGACCTGCTCAGCATCGGCGACCAGCACCGCCCCGATCTCTTCGCCCTGGCGATCCAGAGGCCCCAGCCCCTGCGGGTGCGGGTGTTGGAGGTCAGCGGGCGCCTGGCGGTTGATGGCTCCGAGCTCGAGCCCCTGCACCCCTCAGAACCCCTGCGCCAGCTGCTGCGCCAGGCCCAGGCCGACGGCTACACCAGCTGTGCCGTGGCGCTGATCCACAGCACCCGCAATCCCAGCCATGAGCAAGGGCTGGCCGATTGGCTCGCCCCCCTGGGTTTTGAGGCGGTGGTGCTCTCCCACCAACTCAGCAGCCAACCCCGGCTGGTGCCCCGCGGCCAGACCGCCCTGGTCGAGGCGGCCGTGGCGCCGGTGCTGCGGCGCTATCTGGATCAGGTGCAGCAGGCCCTGGGGCCCGAGGCCAAGCTGCGCGTGATGGGGTCCAGCGGCATCCTGGCGGCACCGCAGGGGCTGCTGGCCAAGGACACGATTCTCTCGGGGCCCGCCGGCGGCATGGTGGGGGCGGTGGCGGTGGCCCAGCGGGCCCTGGGCCTGGCGGGCCTGCCGCCCCAGCCCGTCGTGGGCTTCGACATGGGCGGCACCTCCACCGACGTGTTCCATTTCGATCCCCGGCGGGGGGATCTGGCCTGGGAGCGCAACCCCTGCACCGAGATCGTCGGACTCCAACTGCAGGCTCCGATGCTGCCGATCCACACGGTGGCGGCCGGCGGGGGCTCGATTCTGCGCTTCGATGGCCAGCGGCTGCAGGTTGGCCCAGCCTCAGCCGGGGCCGATCCAGGCCCTGCCGCCTACCGCCGGGGCGGCCCGGCCACCATCACCGATGCCAACCTGCTGCTGGGCCGGTTGCCGATCCAGGCCCTGCCGGCAGTGTTTGGTTCCGCGGGCAACCAGAGCGCCGATGCCGATGCCGTGCGGCGCCGCTTTGCCGCGCTGGCTGCGGCCATGGCGGGGGCAGCCCCTGGCATCACGCCGGAGCGGGTGGCGGCCGGGGCCCTGCAGATCGCTGTGGAAACCATGGCAGAAGCCCTGCGGAAGATCTCCATTCAGCGCGGCCACGACCTGCGCGAGGCCCTGCTGGTCAGTTATGGCGGGGCTGGAGGTCAGCACGCCTGCCGCCTGGCCGAGCTGCTGGGCCTGCCGCGGGTGCTGCTCCATCCCCTGGCTGGTGTGCTTTCGGCCTACGGCCTGGGGATGGCGGCCCAGGCCCTGCTGCTCGAGCGCTCGCCCCGCCTGCCCCTGGTGCCCGCCAGCCTGGAGCGGTTGCGTCAGCAGTGTGCCGAGCTCGTGGCCGGCGCCGTGGCTGGGCTCGACTCCCCGGCTGATTCGCCCCCCCGGGTTGGGGTGCGGCTGGAGATCCGTGCCGCCGCCAGTGAGCGGGGGCTGGAGGTGGCCTGGGGGCTGGAGGATCCCTGCGATTCGGCGGGGGTGGCTGCGCTGCAGGAGGCCTTTGCGTCGCGCTATCAGCAGCGCCACGGCTACCGCCCCGACGGCGACGATTGGATCGTCGAGCGCCTGCTGGTGGAGGTGACGCCGGCCAGCGTCGAGCGCGGTGAGCTGCCTGGCCCCCTCGCCGCAACCAGCCCTCAAACCAGCCCTGAAACCACCCGCCTGTGGTTGGGGGAGCCGTCCGGCTGGCAGACGGTGCCCCTGTGGCAGCGGTGCCAGTTGCGGCCGGGCCAATGCCTCACGGGTCCTGCCCTGGTGGTGGACACGACCACCACCACCGTGCTGGAGCCCGGTTGGCAGGCCCGGTTGCTGGCTGACCGGGCCCTGCTGCTGGAGCGGCTGGATGCACCCCGGCACGGCGCCCCCGGGTGGGGGCGCCCGTCTGCAGCGGCCGACCCCACCCTGCTGGAGCTCTACAACCACCGCTTTACCGCCATTGCTGAGCAGATGGGCGGGCGGCTGCAGCAGAGCGCCCGCTCGGTGAACATCCGCGAGCGGCTCGACTTTTCCTGTGCCCTGTTTGACAGCGCCGGCCGGTTGCTGGCCAATGCCCCCCACATCCCGGTGCACCTGGGTTCGATGGGCGACAGCGTGGCCAGCTTGCTGGAGGCGATTGCCCGCGGTGAGCGCCCCCGCCTGGAGCCGGGCGACGTGGTGCTCTCCAACAACCCCTACAACGGGGGCACCCACCTGCCGGACATCACGGCGATCACCCCGGTGTTTGCGCCTGGATCAGGGCCAGGGAGCCAGGCGGCTTCGTTTTATGTGGCCTCGCGGGGCCATCACGCCGATGTGGGCGGCATCACCCCCGGCTCGATGCCCGCCTTCAGTCGCACGATCGCCGATGAGGGTCTGCTGCTCGACAACGTGCTGTTCTGCTCGGCTGGCGGCTTCGATCGGGCGGCTTGGCAGCAACGACTCGCGGCCGGACCCCATCCGGTTCGCAACCCCAGCCAGCTGCTCGCCGATCTCCAGGCCCAGGCCGCGGCGAATCGCCTCGGGGTTGATGGGCTGCAGCGGTTGATGGCTCGCCATGGTTTGGCGGAGGTGCGGGCCTATGGGGCCCATGGGCTGGCCAATGGGGCTGAGGCGGTGGCCCGGGTGATCGCGGGGCTGGCCAGCGGCCAGGCTGAGGTGGAGCTCGACCATGGCGGCCTGATCCGGGTGGCCGTGCAGATCGATGCGGCGGCCCGGCGGGCCCGGGTGGATTTCAGTGGCAGCTCGCCCCAGCACGACGGCAACCTCAATGCCCCCTTGGCGGTGACCAAGGCGGTGGTGCTCTACGTCTTCCGCTGCCTGGTGGGCGAGCCGATTCCGCTCAATGCCGGCTGCTTTGAGCCGATTGACCTGGTCGTGCCGGAGGGCTGCCTGCTCTATCCCCGCCCCCCGGCAGCTGTTGTGGCCGGCAATGTGGAGATCTCCCAGGCGGCCACCAACGCCCTGTTTGCTGCGCTGGGCATTCAGGCCGCAGCCCAGGGCACGATGAACAACCTCAGCTTCGGCAACGCGGATTGCCAGTACTACGAAACCATCTGCGGCGGCACCGGCGCCGGTGCTGGTTTTGCTGGAGCATCGGCGGTGCAGAGCCACATGACCAACTCCCGGCTCACCGATCCGGAGATTCTCGAAAGCCGCTATCCGATCAGGGTGGAGCGGTTTGCGATCCGCAGGGGCTCCGGCGGCGCGGGAGCCTTCCCGGGTGGCGATGGCGTGGTACGGCAGCTGCGCTTCCTCGCACCCATGACCGCGGCGCTGATTTCCGGGTCCCGACGCGTGCCGCCCCCCGGCTTGGCCGGCGGGCAGCCGGGGGCTTGCGGGCGTAACAGCTGGATCGGGGCTGATGGCACCAGCCTGGAGCTGGAGGGTTGCTGCGAGCTGGAGCTGGGCTCCGGTGAGGCCCTGCGGATCGAAACCCCGGGCGGCGGCGGCTATGGCGCGCCGGAGCAACCGTGAGCGTTCGCGCCCTGGTGCTGGCGATCACAGCGGTGCTGGCCTCCCCGGTCCAGGCGGAGATCCTGCAGGAGCGCAGCCAGCGCTTCCATCCCCAGTGGTCACCGGGCGGCATGGTGGCCAGCCAGGAGCAGTGGGCCTCCCGGGCCGGGGCTGAGATCCTGGCCCGTGGCGGCAACGCGCTGGATGCGGCGGTGGCTACGGCCTTCGCCCTGGCGGTCACCCTGCCGCAGGCCGGGAATTTGGGTGGTGGTGGGTTCCTGGTGCTGTGGCTGCCCGGTCCGTCGCCGGCGGCCGCGCGCGGGTGCCTGCCTCCTGCCAGCCCGGAACTGCGCATAGGCCGTGGCACGGCCGTGGCGGTGAACTTCCGCGAAACCGCACCTTTGGCCGCCACGGCTGGGATGTTCCTCGGCGCCGATGGAGAGGTAGACCGGCTGCGGGCCACCCGCAGCCCCTTGAGCGTGGCCGTGCCCGGAACACCGGCCGGACTGTTGCTCGCCCACCGTTGCTATGGCCGATTGCCCCGGGCTGCGGTGCTGGCGCCGGCCATCCGGCTGGCCAGCCGCGGCTTTCCGGTGGGCAAGGAGCTGGCCGATTCCCTGCACCAGGCCGCGCCGCTGCTGCGCAACGATCCCACGTCCAATGCGCTGTTTCTGGCGCGCCCGCTGCGCCCCGGCGACCGGTGGCGCCAGCCCCTGCTGGCTGCCAGCCTGCAACGCCTCGCGGCCCAGGGGGAGCGTGGCTTCTACCAGGGCCCGATCGCCGAGGCCCTGGTGGCGTTGATGCGCCAACGGGGCGGGCTGATTCGCCATGCCGATTTGAACGGCTACCGGGCCCAACTGGTGCGCCCCGTGCAGGTGCGGTTCCAGGGCCATCCGGTGGTCACCATGCCGCCCCCCAGCGGTGGTGGGGTCACCCTGGTGCAGCTGCTCCGGGTGCTGGAGCCCATGCCCCTGGCCCAGCTGGGTCTCAACAGCGCCGCCAGCCTGCACCGGATGGTCGAGGCGATGAACCTCGCCTACCGCGACCGCAACCACTGGCTCGGTGACCCCGACCAGGTGGCCATGCCCCTCGATCGCCTGCTCAGCCCGGCCCATGCCGACAGCCAGCGCGCCCGCATCCGCAGCGATCGCCACCGACCCGCGACCGAATTGGCGGCGGCGGGCCCCAGCTCCGGGGGCACCAACACCACCCATCTGTCGGTGGCCGATCGCCAGGGGGGGCTGGTGGCCCTCACCACCACGCTCAACTTCGCCTATGGCAGTGGCATCAGCGTGCCGGGTGCCGGGTTCCTGCTCAACAACGAGATGGACGACTTCACCGCCAAGCCCGGCGTGGCCAATGCCTATGGCCTCGTGCAGGGAGCCGCCAATGCCATTGGCCCCGGCAAGCGCCCCCTCAGCTCGATGAGCCCCACCCTGGTGTTCCGTCCCGATGGCAGGCCGTGGCTCGCAACCGGTAGCCCAGGGGGCAGCCGGATCATCACCACCGTGCTGCAGGTGCTGCTCAACCGCATGGTGCATGGCTTGAACCTGGCCTCAGCGGTGGCCAGCCCGCGCATTCATTCCCAGCTGTGGCCCGACCAGATCAGTGTGGAACAGGGCCTCAGCCCCGACACCATTCGCCTGCTGGAGCGAATGGGCCATCAGGTTGTGGTGACGGCGGCGATGGGGTCGGCCAACAGCGTGGAGGTGCTGCGTGAGGGGGGCAGCCTGGGGGTCTCTGACCCCCGGCGCCTCGATGCGGCGGCCGTTGGCGAGCAGCCGCTCAACTGGTCGGCTGGCTGGGGGCGGTGATCAGGTTGATGGCGGAGAAGCCCAGGCCGATGCCGAACAGCGTGCCGATCGCCCAGATGCTGTCGGAGGGCCATTCGGCGATCAGCATGCCGCCCAGCACGGCGGTGACGATGCCATCCAGTAGCACCAGGCCGCGGGCGGCCCCCTGGCCGGTGGCGGCGGCCGACAGTTCCATCACCCCTTCAAAGGCAAGCAGGAAGCCCACGAACAGGGTCAAGCTCACTTCGCTGGCCACCGGAAAGAACAGCACCCAGGCGCCGCCACCCAGGTAGAGCAGCCCCGAGAGCAGGCGGAAGATCTTGCCCTTGATGTCGGCCTCCCCGGTGAGACGCAGGAGCTGGGATACCCCGGCGGTCACGGAGACGGCGCCCACGGCGATGGTGAGCAGGGTGGCTGAGACAAAGGGCAGGGCGATCGACAGCCCGGCCGCGGCGAAGAGCAGGGCAGCGCTGACCCAGCGCATCGTTCGCGGCTCATCGTGATGGGAACAGTGGCCTCAAGGTATCGAGCCCGGGCAGGTTTGCCCTGCTAAAGGTGGGCGTGGTTGTGGACACCCTCATGTCTCTTGCGTCGATTCGGTCCTTCGTGTCCCGCGTGGCCGGAGATGCGTCACTGCGCGACAAGCTGCATGCCGCTGCCGGGGTTGATGACATTGTTGCCATCGCCGCCGCCCACGGCCACGCGATCGACAAGACGGTGTTGCTGCGCGAGCACGCCAAGGCGCTCGGCACCGCCAAAGACCATGAGCTGGCCGGCATCAACAGCTGGGGCGATGCCCTGATGCACTGTTTTGGCGCCATGGAGGAGGACTGATCACCCAGGAAGACTGGATCACCCAGGAAGCCTGGTCAGGCTCTGCCACGCAATGGCGGTTCAGCCAGCGCCCAGGTAGGCAGCCCGCAAGCTGTCGTCAGCCAGCAGGTGGGCCGCCGGCCCCTGCAGGGTGAGTTGGCCCGCTTCCAGCACATAGCCGCGGTCGGCGATTTCCAGCGCGGCCTGGGCGTTCTGCTCCACCAGCAGGATCGACAGCCCATCGCGATGCAGCTGGGCCAGGGCCCGCATCACCTCACCAACCAGCTTGGGTGCCAGCCCCAGGCTGGGTTCATCCAGCATCAGCAGCTCGGGGCGGCCCATCAGCGCCCTGGCGATCGCCAGCATCTGCTGCTCGCCGCCTGATAGGGAGCCCGCCAGTTGCTGGCGGCGTTCGGCCAGGCGGGGAAAGAGGCCATAACCTCGATCCAGATCGGCGGCGATGCCGGCGCGGTCGCGGCGAAGGTAGGCTCCGAGTTCGAGGTTGTCCTGCACGCTTAAACCGGCCAGGACGCGGCGGCCTTCGGGGCAGTGGCCGATGCCCAGTTTCACCGTGCGATCGGGGCGTATGCCGTCGATCGGGCCCCCATGCCAGAGGGTGGTGCCGGTTGTGCTGGGTACCAGTTGGGAAATGGCCCGCAGGGTGGTGCTCTTGCCGGCCCCGTTTGACCCCAACAGGGCCACCAGCTCCCCAGGCCTCACTTGCAGATCGAGGCTGCGCAGGGCGGTGATGCCGCCGTAGCGCACGCCGATGCCGCGCAGTTCGAGCAGGGGCGCCAGCGCTGAGCTGCCCGCGTCAGTGGTCATCAGCTGCCCCTCCCAGATAGGCCTCGATCACCGCCGGGTCCTGCCTCACCTCGGCAGGGGTGCCGAGCGCGATGCGACGGCCGAAGTTGAGCACGGCTAGGCGGTCGCAGAGCCCCAGCATCAGTGGCACATGGTGCTCGATGATCACCACCGTGAGCTCGAATTGGTTGCGGATGCGCTGGATCAGGGCCTTGAGCTCGTCCTTTTCGCCCCGATTCATCCCGGCTGCCGGTTCGTCGAGCAGCAGCAGCTCCGGGCCGGTGGCCAGGGCCCTGGCCATCTCCAGACGGCGACGGTCGCCGTAGGCCAGGCCAGCGGCATTCTGATCGGCCAGGTGCCCGATCCCGAGCAGCTCGAGCAGTTCATGGACGCGAGCGTTCAGCTGCTGATGGTGACGGCGGGATTGGGCGGTGCCCAGCAGCGCCGCACCCCAGGGCAGCCGGGCCTGGCGGTGCAGCCCCACCAGCACGTTGTCGCTGACGCTGAGCGAGTGAAACAGGCGCAGGTTTTGGAAGGTGCGGGCGATGCCCTGGCGGGCGATGCGGTTGGGCCCCAGGCCGTGGATGGGTGCCCCGCGCCAGAGCACCTCGCCACTGCCAGGGCGGATGACCCCGGAGATCAGGTTGAACAGGGTGGTTTTGCCGGCACCGTTGGGGCCTAGCAGGCCAAAAATCTCGCCCGGTTGCACCGCCAGGTCGATGGCCTCGAGGGCCTGCAACCCGCCGAATCGCACCCCCAGGTTGCGGGTTTCGAGCAACGGTGCACTCATGATGGGGCTTGTCGATGGCCTGGCAGGCGTGACTGGAGCCATCCCAGCAGCGCCGGGTTGACCAGGCCCTGGGGCAGGAGCAGCGGCCCCACCAGAATCACCAGTCCAAACACAATCAGGCGCAGGTCGCCGATCGGGCGCAGCAGTTCGGGCAGGGCGGTGAGCACCAAGCCACCCACCACTGGTCCGGCCCAGGTGCGCGAGCCGCCGAAGACCACAAAAGCCAGGGTGGTGATGCTGGCATCAAAGTTGCCCAGCCTGGCGTTCCAGCTGTTGAGGAAGTGGGCGCTGATCACGCCGACCAGGCCGGCCACGATGGCGCTGAGCACGAAGGCCACGAGCTTGCTGCGCTCGGTGTCGATGCCCTGGCAGGCAGCGGCAAGCTCATCATCGCGGATGGCGGCCATGGCGCGGCCCAGACGGTTGCGCTCGAGCCGATCGCAGAGCCAGCACACCAGCACCAGCAGCCCCAGGGTGAAGCCGGCGTAGCCAGCGGGGTCGTCAAAGGGCTGGGGGATGCCGAAAATGCCTACGGCCCCACCCAGGGAGTCCTGGTTGAGGGTGGTGACCCGCAGGATCTCCACCAGGGAAATGGTGGCGATGGCCAGATACACACCCCGAAGACGCAGCACCAGCTTGCCGATGCCCGTGGCAAGGGCCCCACAGAGCATGGCGGCCAACCCCATTTCGAGCAGCACCGAGCTGATCGGATAGCTGGGCTCGTTGCCCCCCAGGGCACCCAGCCGCGTCGAGAGCAGGGCGGCCAGGGTTCCGCCGATGGCATAGAACCCTGGGGTGGCCAGGGAGAGCTGGCCGCAGCGCAGCGGCAGGTAGACCGAAATCGCCAACAGGGCGCCGATCAGCATCTGGGTGAGCAGGCTGGTGTCGATCAAACTGAAATCCATCACACTGAAATCCATCACACTGAAATCCATCACACCTTGGTGGGGGGCACCCGGCCCAACAGTCCCTGGGGTCGCACCAGCAGAACCACAAACAGAAACCCATAGGCCACCACGTCTCGGTAGCCCGAGAGTTCAGCTGGCACGCTGGCTTCGGTCAGCCCGATGATCAGCCCTCCCACTACCGCTCCGGGCACACTGCCCAGGCCGCCAAGCACCAGCACGCCCAGGCCCTTGAGCCCGTAGCCGATGCCGAAATAGGGCCCGGCGATGCTGACGCTCAACCCCACCAACCCCCCGGCCACCCCTGCGAGCAGTCCGCTGAGGCCGAAGGCGAGCTGAATCATGCGGCCGCTGGGAATGCCCAGCAGTTGGGCCGTGATCGGATCTTCAGCCACGGCCCGCAGGGCCTTGCCGCTGCGGCTGCCGTCAATCCAGAGGCTCAGGGCCCCAACCAACGCGGTTGCAACAACCAACAGCAGCAGCTGCACGGTGCGAACCTGGGCCCCCAGCAGGCTGATGGCCGCCGGAAGCCCGGCCATGGCACTGGTGGGAATGGCGTAGCTCTCGGCACCCACCAACAGCTGGATCAGGTTCACCAGCACCACCCCGGCCCCCAGGCTGGTAATCAGGGCCAGCAGCGGACTGGCCCCCTTCGCGCGCAGGGGGCGAAAGGCGATGCGCTCGATCACCAGGGCCACCCCCGCGGCCGCCAGACCCGCCAGCGGCACGGCCAGCCAGAACGGCAGGGCAAAGGGCAGCTGCCAGCCAGCCAGCAGGCCATTTGCTCCCACGGCACCGCCGATCAGCAGGTAGGTGAAGTAGGCCCCCAGGGTGAAGACCGCCCCGTGGGCGAAGTTGATCACCCCCAGCACCGAAAAAACCAAGGTGTAGCCCAGGGCGAACAGGGCATAGACAGCCCCGATCGAAAGGCCGTTGAGCAGCAGCTGGATCAGGTCAACCATCACTCAGGGCAACAGCACGAAGCGCCCGCTGACGCCATCGGGATTCATCCGCACCTGGGCCACGCTGAAGTCCCGCTGCAGAACCTCCCCCTCGGGGCTGAAGCGGATTTCGCCCAGGGGCGTCTGGTAGGTGCCTGCCAGCAGCGCCGCCATCAGCCGGTGGCGCAGATCCTTCAGGGGGAGGTCGATCGGGGTGGTGCCCTGGGGCAGGGTCGTCTGGACCTTGGCCAGGGCCTCGTGCACCACCTGGTACGCGGCAAAGGCCTGGGCCGTCACCTGGGGGGGCACCGAATCAGGGCCCTGACGTTTGCGGAACAGATCCAGCAGGGTCTGGTTGCTGGCGCTCTTGAGGCTGGGGTTGTACGCCTGGGTGATCAGCACGCCGTCGCAGTGCTTTTGGCACACCGGGAAGATGTTGGGCGTGTTGAGCCCGTTGCCTGACACGATCGGCCCCCGATACCCCAGCTCACGCAATTGCCGCACGAGATTGCCGCCATCGCTGGGGAGGGCTGAGAGCACGATCAGCTGGGGGTTTGTGCGCAACGCATTGTTGATCGGGATTTGGAAGTCGGTCTCGCTGATGCTGGTGCGCTGCACCGAGACCAGGTCGAGCCCCTTGGCCCTGATCGCCCGTTGGAAAATCTGGGTTTCCGAGCTGCAGAAGGCATCGTCCTGGGCAAAGAACACCGCCACGCGCCGGATGCCCGGGTGGAGTTCCATCGCCTTGGCCAGGGATCGGGGCGCGATCACCGACACCGGGGCTGCGATGCGGGCGACGTAGGGGCCGATCTGGGGGATTCCCTCAGCGGTGGTGGAGACGCCGATCGCCGGGATGCCCGCGCGGTCGGCCATCGGAAACACGGCAAAGCCCTGCTGGGAGAGCGAGGGCCCGAGAATAGCCACCACATTGGCGTTGATCAGGCGACGAAAAGCAAGCGTGGCGCTGCCCTCATCGCTGCCCGTGTCCTCCAGGGTCAGGCCGAGCTGGGGACCCTGGGCCCCGTAATGCTGCTGGGCCAGATCGAGACCGATGCGGCCATCCTGGCCCAGCATGCTGGCATTGCCGCTCAGGGCGAGGCCAGCGCCAAGTTTGAGCCTGTCAGGGCGCCGGCTGGCGCAGCCTGCCAGCAGCAGCAGGGCGGCGCCGGCCAGGGCGAGGCAGGGGCGAGGGTTCATGGCAGCAGGGCAAAGCGGCCGCCGCCACTGGGGTTCATGCGCACCTGGGCGACAAAGAAGTTTGTCTGCACCACCTCCCCCTCGGGGCTGAAGCGGATTTCGCCCAGGGGTGTCTGGTAGGTGCCTGCCAGGAGTTCGTCCATCAGCGCTTTGCGGGCTTTCACCACGCTGAGGGTCTTGAGCGGTTGACGCTTGTCGAGCCGCTGCAGGGCTTCGCCCACCACCTGAAGGGCGGTGTAGGCCTGGGCGGTGAGTTGGGGCGGAATCAGGGCACCCTTGCCACCGGCGGCCTGGGCTGCGCTGAAAGCCTTCACGAAGGCACGGTTGGCCGGTGTGGGTAGCTCGGGGCTGTAGGCCTGGGCGATCAAAATGCCATCGCAATACTTCTGGCAGATCGGGTAGATGTTGGGCGTGTTCATGCCGTTGCCCACGACGATCATGCCCCCGTAGCCGAGTTCGCGCAGCTGGCGAATCAGGTTGCCGCCATCCACAGCCTGGAGGCTGAGCACGATCAGGTCTGGCTTGCGGGCCAGGGTGGCGCTGATCTGGCTCTGAAAGTCGGCGTCGGCCAGGTTGGTGCGCTGCACGGTCACGGGCTTGAGGCCCCTGTCGGTCAGCGCCCGCTGAAACACCGCTGTTTCGGCTGTGCTGTAGGCGTCGTCCTGGGCATAGAACACGGCCACCCGCCGGATGGCTGGGTTGAGCTCCACTGCCTTGGCAATCGAGAGTGGGGCAATCACGTCGCTGGCGGCGGACACCCGGCTGATGAAGTGGCCGATTTCGGGAATGCCGGTGGCGGTGTTGGAGGGCGCCACCACCGGCACACTGCGCCGTTGGGCGATCGGATCGGCGGCAAATGCTTGCTGCGAGAGGGTTGGGCCAATGATGGCCAGCATGCCCCGGTTGATCTGCAGGGTCATGGCGGCGTTGGCGCCGGGGTCGTCGCTGCCGCTGTCTTCGATGCTCAGCCGCAACGGCGTGCCGTTGACGCCCCCTGGGGCATTGAACGCGGCAAGGGCGAGGGCGATGCCGATTTTCTGGTCTTGCCCATAGACACTGGCGTTGCCGCTGAGGGCCAGCACCGCTCCCACCGGAACGCCTTGGCTGAGGTCGATCGGCTGCTCAGCCGAATGGTTCGTGCAGCTGCTGAGCCCCATGCCGCCGGCCAGCATGGCCAGCAGGGTCGCGGCCAGCCGCCGCTTGCCCAAGGCGCAAGCCATCAGGCCACCGCCGCAAAACTGGCGCGGAAGGCGGCGAGGGTGGCGTCGATATCTGCTTCGGAGTGGGCCAGGGAGGTGAAACCGGCTTCAAAGGCGCTTGGGGCCAGGTAGACGCCGCGCTCGAGCATGGCCCGATGCAGCTTGCCGAAGCGTGCGGTGTCGGCCGCCTTGGCCTGCTCGAAGTTGTGCACCGGGCCCTCGCAGAGGAAGAAGCCGAACATGGCGCTGATCGAGCCGCCGCAGATCGGCAGGCCAGCAGCGCGGCCCGCTTCGAGGATGCCGGCGACCAGTCGCTTGGTGATGGCCTCCAACCGCTCATAGCTGCCGGGCTGCTTGAGCAGCTCCAGGGTCTTGATGCCGGCGGTCATCGCCAGGGGGTTGCCGCTGAGCGTGCCGGCCTGATACATCGGCCCCGCCGGGGCCACCATGGCCATGATGTCGGCCCGGCCGCCGTAGGCACCCACCGGCAGCCCGCCGCCAATCACCTTGCCCATGGTGGTGAGGTCGGGGGTGATGCCGAATTTCGCCTGGGCGCCGCCGTAGCTGATCCGAAAGCCAGTCATGACTTCGTCGAACACCAGCAGGGCGCCGTTGTCTTTGGTGAGCTCACGGATGCCTTCGAGGAAGCCGGGCTCCGGGGTGATGAAGCCGGCATTGCCGACCACCGGCTCGAGGATCACCCCGGCGATCTCACCAGGGTTGTCGGCGAACAGCTGCTTGACCGCCTCCAGGTCGTTGTAGGGAGCGGTGAGGGTGCTGGCGGCGGTGGTGCGGGGCACGCCAGGCGAATCGGGCAGGCCAAGGGTGGCCACACCCGAGCCCGCCTTGACCAGGAACATGTCGGCGTGGCCGTGGTAGCAGCCCTCAAATTTGATGATCTTTTCCCGGCCCGTGAAGGCTCGCATCAGCCGCAGCACCGACATGCAGGCCTCGGTGCCGGAATTGACGAAGCGCACCATCTCCACCGATGGCACGGCTTCAATCACCATCTCGGCCAGGGTGTTCTCCAAGGCGCAGGGGGCACCGAAGCTGGTTCCCTTGTCAACGGCCGCGTGCAGGGCGGCGATGACGTCAGGGTGGGCGTGGCCGCAGATGGCCGGGCCCCAGCTGCCGATGTAGTCGATGTAGCGGTTGCCGTCGACGTCCCAGGCGTAGGCGCCCTGGACCCGGTCGAACACGATCGGCTGGCCGCCAACCGACTTGAACGCCCGCACCGGTGAGCTGACGCCACCGGGCATCAGGCTCTGGGCGGCTTGGAAGAGCTCCTGGGAACGGGTGGTGTTGAGGGCAGAACCCGAAGCCGGAGCGGAGGTGGCAGCCGAGGTCAAAGCGGAATCCGCAGAGGGAGAAACCATTCCCCATCCTGACGCAAAACCTGACCCCCGTCGTATCCGATAGGTTCAGCAGGGATGCCGTGGGTGCCTTGAGCGTCAACTGGCCCGAGTTGGAGCGGCAGTTGCGGCAGCTGTTGCCAGCCCCTGCCGTGGTGTCGGCCCGTCAGGACCTCTTGGCCTACGACTGTGACGGGCTCACCCTGCACCGCCACCAGCCCCGTCTGGTTGTGTTGCCAGAGACCACCGAACAGGTGGCCGCCGTGGTGCGGCTGTGCCACCAGCTGGAGGTGCCGTTTGTGGCCCGGGGGAGTGGCACGGGGCTTTCCGGCGGAGCGGTGCCCGAAACCGATGCCCTGGTCATCGCCACCAGCCGCATGCGATCGATTCTCTCGCTCGACCTCGACAACCGCCGCATCACCGTGCAGCCCGGCGTGATCAACAGCTGGGTCACCCGGGCGGTGGTGGGAGATGGCTTCTACTACGCCCCCGATCCCTCCAGCCAGGTGGCCTGCAGCATCGGTGGCAACGTGGCTGAAAACTCTGGCGGCGTGCACTGCCTGAAGTACGGCGTCACCAGCAACCATGTGCTCGGCATGGAGGTGGTGCTGCCTGACGGCACGGTGACCAGCCTCGGCAGTGACCTCGAGGAAACGGTCGAGCTCGACCTGCGCGGCGCCTTCATCGGCAGTGAGGGCACCTTGGGTATTGCCACGGCGATCACCCTGCGGCTGCTGCGCGCGCCCCAGAGCGTGGCGGTGTTGCTGGCTGATTTCACCTCGATGGAAGCGGCCGGTGAGGCGGTGCGGCTCGTCACTGCCGCCGGTGTCTTGCCGGCTGGCATGGAAATGATGGACCGCCTCACGATTGAGGCGGTGGATGACTACTTCGGCGTGGATGAATACCCCCGTGATGCGGCGGCGCTGTTGTTGGTCGAGCTGGATGGCCAGGAGCGGGAGGTGTCCGCGTCGGTTGAGCTGGTTCGCACGCTCTGCCAACAAGCGGGGGCCCGCACGGTGCGCCAGGCCAGCGATGAGCAGGAGCGGGCCCTGCTCTGGAAGGGCCGCAAGTCGGCCATTTCCGCCCTGGGCCGGCGTTTTCCCAACTACTACCTGCAGGACGGCGTGGTGCCGCGCAGCAGCCTGCCCAGGGTGCTGGCCGCGATCGAGGAGCTCAGTGCCAGCCACGGCATGCCGATCGCCAACGTGTTCCATGCCGGCGACGGCAACCTCCATCCCTTGATCCTGTATTCCGCCCAGGAACCCGGCATCCAGGAGCGGGTGCAGGCCCTCGGGGCCGCCATTCTGCGGTTGTGCGTCGCTATGGGCGGCAGCATCACCGGCGAGCACGGCGTGGGTGCCGATAAGCGCTGCTATCTCGACTGGATGTACTCCCCCGATGATCTGGCCACGATGCAGCTGGTGCGCCAGGCCTTCGATCCGCTGGGCCTGGCCAACCCGGGCAAAATTTTCCCAACCCCGCGCAGTTGCGCAGAGTCATCCCGCCGGCTGGCCGTGCTCCACGAACAGGGCCGGCCCCTGCCAGAAGCCGCTGTGGTGTTCTGAGCCCGTTTCAGACGGGCTCTTCTTCCTCCTCCTCGGGTTCGTCTTCGTTGGGCCAGGCCAGGTTCACCACTACGGGCGCATGGTCACTGGGTTGGCTGTTGCCCCGGGTGGCCTTGTGGATCACGCAGCCGGTGGCACAGGCGAGCAGCTCCTCGCAGAGGTAGATGTGGTCGATGCGCCAGCCCCGGTCCCGGTCCCAGGCTCCGCTGCGGTAGTCCCACCAGCTCCAGTGGCCGCTGGCTGGTTCGAACACCCGGAAGACATCGCTGAGCCGTGGGCCCAGGGCGGCCTGCAGGGCTTCCCGCTCGGCGGGGCTGGCCATGATGCCGCCGCTGAGGCGGTCGGGATCGGGAAGATCGCGGCTCTCCGGGCCGATGTTGAAGTCGCCCACCATGCAGAGCGGATCGCCCTGCTGCTCCTGAACCGCCAGATAGCGGCGCAGGCAGGCCAGCCAGGCGAGTTTGTAGGCGTACTTCTCGCTGCCGAGGGAGCTGCCGTTGGGCACGTAGAGGTTCAGCACCCGGATGCCGTCAATCAGGGCACTGATCACCCGTTTCTGCTCGCTCAGCCCGGGTGCTAGAAGGTCCTCGGGCAACAGGGCGTCAAAGCCGATCCGCACGTCTTCGAGCGGTAGGCGACTGAGAATGGCCACGCCATTGTAGGCCTTCTGGCCGCTGATCGCCACGGCATAGCCCAGGGCCGTCAGGGCCTCCAGCGGAAACAGCTCGTCGGTCACCTTGGTTTCCTGCAGGCAGACCACGTCCGGACCCACCTGCTGGAGCCAGGCCAGAACCTGGTCGAGGCGGGTGCGCACGGAGTTGACGTTCCAGGTGGCGATCTGCATAGCCCGGGGTGGAAGCAACTAAAATCAGTATCTGAGCATCCCGGCTCGAGATCACCATGACCGCCGCCCCAGCCTTCCCTGCCCCGTCTTTGATCGCCCTGGTCGGGGCGGCTCTGCTGGTCGGGATGGTGGCCGGAGGGCCGCCGGCCCAAGCCCAGCAACAGGGCTATGGGCAGACGATCGGCAGTCCCCAGCAGGAAAGGGAACTCGACTACGGCACGGGACCCACCCGCAGCGGATCGCTGCTCGACTCGGCCAATCCGATCGAGCTGATGAACAAGTTGCGCAGGGCCACTTCCCTGGACGACGCCACCCAACCCGGAGATGCGGTGGATGCGGCGCTGCGGGATTTCAATTCCCAGTCGGCTTCACCGGCGGCGACGGTGAAGGCTCCTTGAGCCTGGTGAGTCCCCACTCTGCGGCAACCTGATCCAGCCGTGGGTCACTCGAGCCTGGCTTGCGGCTTCGCGCCTGGGCAAGGGATTGCTGGGCCCCAGCGTGGTCGCCCTTGTCCTGTTGCAGCAGGGCCCTGGCCAACAGGGGCCGCTGATCGGCGGGGAAGCTGGCAGCGAGTTTCATCAGCACCGCATCGGCCTGGGCGGGCCGGCCGCTGGTCTGCAACACATTGGCCAGGAGCAGGCCGATCGACAGGGCTTCGGGTTTGAGTTGGGGTTTGCTGGCCCGGTTCAGGGCCGCCTCCAGCTGCGTCTGGGCCAGGGCGTTGCGGCCCGTTTCCACCTGCAGCAGCGCCAGCAGTTGCAGGCCCTCGATCTGGTCTGGTCGCAGGTTGAGCAGTTGGCGCACTTCCCGCTCGGCGCCGCTGAGATCTTTTTGATCGCGTCGCAATTCAGCCAGCAGCAGTCGCAGGGGCCACCGTTGGGGCTGCTGATCGGCCAGTCGCTCCAGCAGAGCCGTGGCCTCAGCTTTGCGATCCAGGCCAATCAACAGCTCCAGAAGCCGTTGTTGCTCGGCCGCTCTGGCTTCGCCCAGGTTGAGCCGCTGCTGCAGATCAGAGACCTGACGCTCGAGTGAGAGACGCGCTTGATCGGCGCTGCCCGCACCGTTTTGCAGCTGGCCCAGCCACCAGCCGCCGGCGACGCAGACCAGCCCAATGGCGGCCACGGCGATTCCCTTCCAGATCCCGGAGCGGTAGGCAGCGGCCGGCATGGGCGCGGGGGATGGGTTGATGGTCAGTCTGCCCCGCCCTGTTGGCACCTGGCCGATGAACCAGAGCCACCTAAACTTCAGCCCATGCGTGAACATCCGATCGCTCCGGTCACCGAGCCCACCCAATACCGGGCCATTGGCGTGGTGCGGGGTGTCTATGTGCCTGCCGATGCCGAGCAGCTCACCCGGGGCGTGATTCGCACGGCTGAGGGCACCGAGCTGGATGCGGTGGTGCTTGGTCGCCTGCTGACCCTGATGCGGCGCCATCTCAACCTCCAGGAGCCCCACCTCTGGGTGGTCTATCCCCGATCCCGGGAGGACGGAGGCCTGCACTTGCAGTTGGTCGGTGTCTGGGAGCCCAGCACCCTGGCTGCAGACCAGGAGGCGGGCTCGGCAACGGATGCCCTGCCCGAAGGTGACGACTATTTCTCGGTGCGAGGGGAACTGATCTACACCCGCCCTGAAACGGGCGACCTGGTGGTCAAGGTGCGCGTGATGCCCCGCCCCGATGGCAGCCGCCCGGTGCCGTTCAAGTTGCAACTCAAGGGTCAGGTGCCGCTGGAGCACCTGCGTCACTTTGTCGCCCTCAACATGCGTCGCATGGACCAGGCCCTGCAGCTGGAAAGCTTCGAGGTGATTGCTCCGGTCGCCCAACGCGGCACCCGGGGCGGCAAGGGGCGTCGCGATGGCGGCTCCGCCAAGGGGGGCAAGGGGCGGCCTGCGGGGGCCGGTCAAAAGGGCGGGCACCGAGACAGTGCCGTCAG
This sequence comes from Cyanobium sp., assembly GCA_965662115.1. Lineage (GTDB taxonomy): Bacteria > Cyanobacteriota > Cyanobacteriia > PCC-6307 > Cyanobiaceae > Cyanobium_A. The sequence continues at coordinate 19,108 of CBFIGH010000025.1, read as the reverse complement.
TCGGCCAGCAACCTAGATGGGCATTCAGGGGCGGCGATCGTGACCCAACCCCTCGCGGCCGGATTGGCGGTGGCCCTGGTGAGTTTGGTGGCGATTTTGGGCCCCGCTCTGGGGGTCTCGCCCTGGTGGATCACCCTGCTGGCGGCCCTGGGCCTGGGCAGCCTCACCCTGGATGCGGCCCGCTTCGGTGGGCGTGGTGGCCACGTGTTGGCCGAAGCCCTGCCCGGTGGTCAGCTGCGGCTGCGCCGGATCGCCATCCATGAGGCCGGCCACCTGTTGGTGGCCCGGCAGGAGACCATGCCGGTGCGCCAGGTGCTGGTTGGGTCGTTGGCCTGCCTGCGGGCTGGGCTGAACACCAGCGGCAGCACGGAGCTGGTGCCTCCTGACCACGCCAAGTTGGCCCCAGACGACCTCCGCCGCTGGAGTCGGGTGTTGCTGGCCGGCATGGTGGCTGAGCAGCTGGTCTACGGCCAGAGCGTGGGGGGTAGCGACGATCGGGCCCTGTTGGGTCGGCTCTGGGGCCTCTCCGGGCTGGATGTGGATACGGCCCAGCGGGAACAGCGGCGGGCTCGCCGGGAGGTGGAGCAGTGGCTGCGGGCCCAGGAGCAGCAGCTGCGGGCCGAGGCGGAAACCCTGCTGGCAGCGGCTCCCCGCCTGGGCCGAGGCCCCCAGGCCGATGGGGCCTGACCGTGCTGGCCCTGCTGGACGCATCCACGGGCCTGGCCGGCAATATGTTGTTGGCGGCGCTGCTGGATCTCGGCTTGCCTGAGGCCGATATCCATGCTCCCCTGGCCGCCCTGGGCCTGGCCGGCACCTACACGCTCGTCTGTGATGAGCGCCGCAGCGGCGGCCTGCGCGGGCTGCATCTGGCTGTTTCCAGCCTGGAGCCCCAGCCAGCCCATCGCCGCTGGGGAGAGCTGCGCAGCCAACTGCAGCAGGCCCCCTGGCAGCCGGAGCTGAAGCGTCGGGTGCTGGAGGTGTTTGGCCTGTTGGCGGGGGCTGAGGCCGCCGTGCATGGCCATAGCCCTGAGCAGGTGCACTTCCACGAGGTGGGCGCCCTTGATGCCCTGGTCGACGTGGTGGGAGTCTGCGCTGGCCTGCTGCACTTCGGTGTCCAGGAGCTCGTCTGCAGTCCGCCACCGGCGGGCCATGGGCGGGTGGCGACGGCCCACGGCCACCTGCCCCTGCCAGCCCCTGCGGTGCTTGAGCTGGCCCGCCTCCGGGCGATCCCCCTGGCCTCGGCGGAGGGATTCCCCGCTGGGGAGCTCACCACGCCAACGGGCTTGGCGCTGGCGGCCTGCTGGGTGACCCGCTTCGGCCATCACCCCACCCACGTGCCCCGCCGGGTGGGGGTGGGTTTGGGTTCCCGCAGCCTGGACCGGCCCAACCTGCTGCGGTTGATCCTGACTGGTGCCCCAGCCGGGCCCTACCCAGCTCGGCAACCCTTGCTCCTGCAGCAGGCCCAGATCGACGACGCCACCCCCGAGGATCTGGCCTTTCTCACCCAGGCCCTGCGGGAGGCCGGTGCCCTGGAGGTGTTTGCCCTGCCGATCAGCATGAAGAAGGGCCGCAGCGGCCAGTTGATCACGGCCTTGGTGCCACCGAACCAGGCTGACGCCCTGCGCCAGGTCTGGTGGCTGCACAGCACCACACTCGGTGTGCGAGAACAGGAACAGGTGCGTTGGGTGCTGCCGCGCCGCAGCGTCGCGTTGGCGACCCCGCTGGGGTCGGTGCGGATCAAGCAGGCCCAGTTGCCTGATGGCCGCTGGCGCAGCAAACCCGAATACGACGACCTGGCCGCGCTGGCTAGCCACCACAACCTGGGGATCGATCAGGTGAGGTCTGTGGTGAACCATGCACTCGAGACCGGGGCTGAGGCTCTGGTCGAATCGCCCCCCGCCCGCTGATGGCTCCCCGCCTTCTGATCGCAAGGCAATGGATCGCACGGCAATTGCGTTCCCTGCCCCCCCTACCCGGCGGGTTGAAGCTGTGGATCAGCCTGTTGAGCTTCGGCTTCCTGCTGGCCGCCCTGGTGGGCCATGGCCGTGGCCTGCTGCAGCTCAGTCTTGATGGCCAGGGTTGGCTATGGCTGCTGTTGGGCGTGGGCGTCAGCCTGCTGAGCCTGGTGGCCAATGGACTGGCCTTTGCAGCAATACTGCGTTGGCAGGGCCTCCATCCGCGCTGGAGCGCTCTGGTGCGCGCCTATCTGGAAACCAACCTGCGCAAGTACCTACCCGGTGGCATCTGGCATCTCACCGGCCGCTTGCAGTTGTTGCGCAGCGACGAAGCGCCGCTCCTAAAGCCTGCCCCCAGTGGCGTGGCCCTGGCGGCGGTGCTGCTGGATCCCCTGCTGGCAGCGGTGGCGGCGCTGGCGTTGGTGGCGGCAGGAGGCTGGCAAAGCGGCCTGGCTTTGCTGTGTGGCCTTCCCCTGCTGCTGTTGTGGTCCCGCTGGTTGAACCCCTTGCTCGGCCGGCTGGAGCGCCGTCAGGCCACCAAGCTGGGACTCTCAGCCGAAAGCTTTGGAGCAGTGGGGGCCGCGTCGATCCGCTCCTATCCCTGGCTTCCCCTGCTGGGCCAGCTGCTGTTTGTGTTGTTGCGCTTTGCCGGCTTCGCCTGCTGTGTGCAGGCCTTCGATCTCTCCTACAGCCTGGGCTGGGGTGGCTGGCTGGCAGGCTTTGCGATCGCCTGGACCGCTGGCTTGGTGGTGCCCGGGGCGCCCGGTGGCCTGGGGGTGTTTGAGGCTGTGCTGTTGCTGCGGTTGGGTTTTGCCATTCCCGAGGCGCCGCTGCTGGCGATCGCGCTCAGCTATCGCCTGATGGTGACCCTCGCCGATCTGCTGGCTGCGGGGACCGCCTGGCTGGATCGTCCCCCCTTGCCCCGCGATTCAGCAACACTTCCCTGAGTCGCCACTGGAGCCTGTCCCAAAGGGCAGGCTGCTGCCGCAGCCGGGGAACAGGCCGTAGTGGCGGCTGAAGTCGCCGATGAACGTGAAGTGGGGCGCGAACCGCGTGGCCTGCAGCATCCGGAAGGTGTTGCCGCAGACCGGAAACACGCGTCCGGTCTCGATGGCGTGGTGGCTATCCAGGTCGAAGCGATGGGGGTGATGGGGGATCGTGCCCTGGTAGATCACCGCCTGGCCGTGGTCTTCGCAGGCATCCTCGAGCGTGTCGATGTGGAACAGGCGATAGGTGGCGGAGAAAAAGCGGGCCTCGCCCACCAGCGGGGCTAGGGCCGGCTCGGTGATCGCGATCGGGCGGTCGACCACCAGCCTGGGGTCGATGAAGCCGGCCCCTCGGGCCAGGCGCAGGAAATCATTCCAGTAGAGGGCCCCGCCCAGGCATTCGCCGTAGAGCACCGGATCGCGCCGCACCGCCTCCGGCAGGCGCCGATCCACATACACATCGGAAAAGTACATCTCGCCGCCCGGCTTGAGCAGCTGTTTCACCCCCTCCAGCACCGCCGCTTTGTCGGTGGAGAGGTTGAGCACGCAGTTGCTCACCACCACATCGAAACTGCCGGGCTCCAGGGGCAGTTGGTCGAGTGCTTCGATCGTGCCCTCCAGGAACGACACATTGGCGTAGCCGAACTGCTCGGCATGGAAGGCCAGGTGCTCCCCGGCCACCGCCAGTTGCTCGGCGGTCATGTCGACGCCCACCACCGAGCCGGAGGGGCCCACCAGCTGGGCCAGGGCGTAGACGTCCCGCCCGGAACCACTGCCCAGGTCGAGGATGCGGCAGCCCTCCAACAGCGGCGGACACACCAGCCCGCAGCCGTAGTAGCGGGCCAGCACATCGGGGTGGATGCGGGCCAGCAAGGGCTTGAGCCAGCCCGGCACCGCATCGGCATCGCAACAGGCGCTGGTTTTGAGGTCGGCCGTGCAGCTCAGCTCCTGGCCGTAATAGGCCTGAACGGCGGCTTGGGTGGGCATGGCGGCGGGCAACCAGCTGAATAGCCATCAGTCTGCCCAGCTGGCGACCTGGCTCTTGAGCTCAGCCGCCAGGGCTTCCACCAGCCGCTGGCGGGCCTGGCGGGAGGCCCAGCCAATGTGGGGCGTCAGGATCAGATGGGGCACCGCCTTGAGGGCATCCAGTTCCGCACCTGGGGGCTCCTGATCCAGCACGTCGAGGGCGGCCCCAGCGAGTGTGCGGCGTTGCAAGGCCTCCACCAGGGCGGGCAGTTCGATCAGGCCGCCCCGGCCCAGATTCACCAGCACGGCCGTCGGCTTCAACCAGCCCAGCCGCTGGGCGTTGATCAGCCCCCGGGTCGCCGGTGTGAGCGGGGCGTGCAGGCTGATCACATCCGCCTGGCGCAGGGCCGCTTCCAGTTCGGCCGCGCTGCTGCGGCTGGTGATCAACCGCACCTCCATCCCAAAGGCCTCCGCGACCCTGGCCACGCCCCGGCCGATGGTTCCGGCACCCACCACGGCGAGGGTGCGGCCGGCCAGCTCATCGAATTCCGGCTCCACCAGGGCGAACACCGGGCTGCGCTGCCAGTCGCCGGCGTCCACCTGCTGGCGCCGGGTGGCCAGGTCGCAGATCAGCTCCAGGATCAGGGTCCAGGTCACCTGCACCACCGAGGCCGTGCTGTAGCGCCCCGCATTGCGCACGGCGATGCCGAGTTCCCGGCAGGCCTCGGTGTCGATCTGGTCGGTGCCGGTGCTGGCAGCGCAGATCAGGCGCAGCTGGGGCAAGTGCAGCAACAGAGTGCGCTCAAGCCGGATCTTGTTGGTGATGGCGATCTCGGCGCCCTGCAGGCGCTCTTGCATTTGCTCCGCAGTGGTGCTGGGCCAGTACACCAGATCGGCATGCCGCTCCAGGGGGGAGAGGTCCACCGGGCCCAGGCTGAGGGCATCGAGAAACACGGCCCGGGGCTTGGTCATGGCACCTCTTCGCAATTGAACCTATTGTTGAGAAGCCCGGGGATGCTGTGGTGCCCGCCGAACCCAGCCTGCGCACCAGCTTGCACGATCGGGGCCAGAGGCTCACGCCCCAGCGCCAGCGGGTGTTGGCCCTGTTTGAACGCATCGGGGAGGGCAGCCATCTCGGTGCTGAGGAGGTGCACCAGCGCCTGTTGCGTAGCGAGGAGCGGGTGTCCTTGGCCACCGTCTATCGCACCCTGCGGCTGCTCAGTTCGATGGGGCTGCTGCAGGAACTCGAGCTGCCCGAGGGCGGCCGCCGCTTCGAACTGGCCAGCGACGCCCACCGTGACCATCACCACCTGGTTTGTGTGCGCTGCGGGCGCACGGAAGAATTTGAAAACACCGCCGTGATGGCGGCAGGTGAGCGGGCGGCCGCAAGCCACGGCTTTCGCCTGCTGGAGTGCGTGCTCAACGTGCGGGCCCTGTGCCCCAGCTGCGCGGCGGCGGAGTAGGCCTCCCGCTCGGACCCAGCGCAGGATTTTGCAAAAGCGCCACCCCGGCTGTGGGCACCCGGGCCACTCCCTAGGGTGAGCCTTGGTGGGCGCTTCCGAAGCCATGCCTGGCGTCCTCTCTGAATCCCCGGGGTTCGAGCAAGTCCTGGCCTTCCTGGCCACGGCCTTGCGCGCCGTGCTGGAGGCCCTGTCGCTGGGTACGGTGCTGCTCGGGTTGTTGATCACCTTGCGCCAGGCCTGGTTTGCCTGGTGCCGGCGTCTGCGCGGCCCGGCTGGTTTCCGCGGCGTGCGGCTGACCTTCGGCAGCTGGTTGGCCATGGCACTTGAGTTCCAGCTGGGAGCCGACATCGTTGCCACCTCCACCGCTCCCACTGGCGCCCATCTGGTGCAGTTGGCCGTGGTCGCCGTGATCCGCACCCTGCTCAATGTCTTCCTGGCCCGCGACCTGGACAGCGAGCAGCTCAATCAAAATCCCCAGGCCCATCCGCCCAGGCAAGAGCCGCAACGCCCGTGAACCTCACCAACGAACTGGCCAAGCAGCGCAATCGGGATGCGGCCGAACGCACCTTGATGGCCTGGATCCGCACCTGCCTGTCGTTGATCAGTTTTGGTTTTGGCCTCGACAAGATCATTGCTGCCATCGATCGCGCCCTGGCTAACCGGGACGTGCAAGCCCAGCGGGGCGTGCAGCTGGTGGCAGCGGCCTTTGTGATCACGGGCGTGCTGGCGATGGCGGGGGCCACGGTCCAATACCGCCGGGAATTGCGCCGGCTGCAGCATGACGACTATGTCTATCGCGACTCCCCCCAACTGGCGGCGGCGACGGCGGTGCTGATCACCCTGATCGGGATGGTGGCGCTGGGGCTGGTTGCCTTTGGATCAGCAGCTTAACTTTTCGCCCCGGTGTGATGCCCCCATCTCCCATCCAGCTGGTTTCGACCACCCTTTTCGCCATCATGTTTGCCCTGGGTGTGGGCCTGCCGCTGGATGGCTTCGGCCGCTGGCAGCGGAACCGGGGGCTGATCCTGCGGGCCCTGGTGGGAACCTGTGTGCTCGTGCCCCTGGCGGGCGTGCTGCTGCTGCTCTGGCCGCCGACGCTGGCCCTCCCCCAGCCCGCCCGCTTCGCCATCTCCCTGATGGCCGTCTGCCCCAGCGCACCGCTGCTGCTGCGCAAGGCCGGCAAGCAGGGGGGGGATCGCTCGCTGGCTGCCCTGCTGCAGGTGGGGGCAGCCCTCGTTTCGATTCTGACCGTTCCCCTGTTGGCACTCCTGTTGACCCGTCTGTTCGGCGTGGCTGGATGGGCCATCCAGCCACGCGAGGTGGCGAGCCAGGTGGCTGGAGCCCAGTTGTTGCCCCTGGTGCTGGGATTGCTGCTCCGGCGCTTTGCGCCCCGCCTGGCAAAGCGGATCGAGCTGCCCCTGGAGCGAATCGCCAACATCCTGTTGTTGATCCTGGTGTTGCTGGTGCTGGTCAAGACAGGTCCCTTGCTGGTCACCTATGTGGGTGCCAATGCCGTAGCGCTGCCGGTGATGGCCAGCATGGTGGCACTCAGCCTGGCGCTCGGTTACGGCCTGGCGGATCGGGATCCCCGTCAGAGGGTCACCCTGGCTTTGGTGACGTCGATGCGCAATCCGGGGCTGGCCCTGCTGCTGGCCTCCACCCACGCCGCTGAGGCGTCGGCCGTGAAGCTGGGAATACTGGTTTATCTGCTGATTACGGTGATATTGTCTATTCCTTTCCTGCAGTGGCAGGCCAGCCCCCAGGGCTGAATGTGCACTTTGCGCTGTTTTTTGCCTTTGCGCATGCCGTTGGCAGGGATGGTGGTTCGTGTCGGGATATTCATGTGAAGAACTGCATGAATCTCCGGTTCTAGGAAGCCTGAATTCCCATCCTGAACCCAGGTGCAGTTGCTCCCTTCCTTGCCATGCCAAACGGAAAACCCAACATTCTCATCCTCTGGGGCGATGACATCGGCCAGAGCAACCTCAGCTGCTACAGCCACGGCTTGATGGGGTATCAGACCCCCAACATCGATCGGGTGGCCACCGAAGGCGCCAAGTTCATTCATTACTACGCAGAGCAGAGCTGCACCGCCGGCCGCGCCGCCTTTATCACCGGCCAGAGCGTCTACCGCACCGGCCTCTCCAAGGTGGGCCTGCCCGGAGCCGAGCAGGGCTTCCAAGCGGAGGACCCCACGATTGCCGAGTTGCTCAAGCCCCAGGGCTACCGCACCGGCCAGTTCGGCAAGAACCATTTCGGTGACCGCGACGAACACCTGCCGACGATGCACGGCTTCGATGAGTTCTTCGGCAACCTCTATCACCTCAACGCCGAGGAAGAGCCTGAACTGCGCGATTATCCCAAGGAAGACGATCCCGAATTTCCTAACTTTCGTAAGCGCTTCGCGCCGCGGGGCGTCTTGCACTGCTGGGCCAATGGCGATGGCAGCCAGCGGATCGAGAGCACCGGCCCACTCACCCGCAAGCGGATGGAAACGGCCGACGATGAGTTCATGGCCGAAGCCAAGCGCTTCATCCGCGATGCGGTGGCCTCGGGAGAGCCCTTCTTTGTGTGGTTCAACACCACCCACATGCACTTCCGCACCTACGCAAGGCCGCAGGACATCGGTCGCAGTGGCCGCTGGCAGTCGGAATACCACGACGTGATGATCTATCACGATGAGTGCATCGGTGAGATGCTGGGCCTGCTCGATGAGCTGGGCGTCACCGACGACACGATCGTGATGTACGGCACCGACAACGGACCCCACATGAACAGCTGGCCCGATGCCGGCATGACCCCCTTCCGCAGCGAGAAGAACACCAACTGGGAAGGGGCGTTCCGCGTGCCCGCCCTGGTGCGCTGGCCCGGCCACATCGCTCCGGGCACCAACATCACCGGCATCTGCAGCCACCTCGACTGGCTGCCCACCCTTCTTGCGGCGGCGGGTGAGCCGGAGATCAAGCAGAAGCTGCTCACGGGCTATCAGGTGGGGAACAAAACCTTCCGCATCCACCTCGATGGCTACAACATGCTCGACTACTGGACGGGTAAAACTGACAAAAGTCCCCGTCGGGAGTTTTACTATTTCTCAGACGACGGTGATCTGGTCGGTCTGCGCTACGACAACTGGAAGTTTGTGTTCAAGGAGCAGCGCTGCCCCGGCACCTGCCAGATCTGGGCCGAGCCCTTCGTGGAGCTGCGCGTGCCCAAGATCTTCAACCTGCTCACCGACCCCTACGAGCGGGCCGATATCACCTCCAACACCTACTGGGATTGGATGTTTGATCACATCTTCCTGCTCGTGCCGGCCCAGAGCTTCGTGGCTGATTTCCTCAAAACCTTTGTGGACTATCCGCCCCGGCAGAAAGCCGGCAGCTTCTCACTGGATCGGGTGATGGAGAAACTCGAGCAGGCCGCCAGCGGTTCCGCCTGAAACGCTGCCCTAGTCCCGTTAGCCCCAGGCCTGGTATTGGCCGGGCCTGGGTTTTCCCTTCCATGTCCTGCCGTTCCAGCACCCCTGCGCTCCGTTCCCCGGGTCGCCCTCCGGCTCGGGAGATGCTGTGGATTCCCGGTGGAACCTTTCAGATGGGCTCCGATCTCCACTATCCGGAGGAGGCTCCTGCCCATCTGGCCGCGGTCGAGGGGTTCTGGATCGACCGGGCGCCCGTCACCAATGCTCAGTTTTTGAAGTTTGTGAAGGCCACGGACTACCGCACCCTGGCTGAACGCCCGGCCGATCCGCTTCTCTATCCGGATGCCCAGCCGGATCGCTTGACGCCGGCCTCGATCGTTTTTGTTCCGCCACCGGGGCCGGTTGGCCAGGGAAATCCCTATCACTGGTGGCACTACATCCCAGGCGCAAACTGGCGTCACCCCGAGGGCCCTGGCAGCTCCATCAAGGGCCGTGAGCACCATCCGGTGGTGCACATTGCCTGGGAGGACACGCAGGCCTACGCCACCTGGATCGGGAAGCAGTTGCCCACGGAGGTCGAGTGGGAGCGGGCCGCCTGGGGTGGTCTGGACAACGCTGAATTTGCCTGGGGTGATGAACTCCATCCTGGTGGACGGGCCGTGGCCAACACGTTTCAGGGAGACTTTCCCTATCACAATTCGCTGCTGGATGGCTACGCGCGCACCTCACCGGTGGGGGCTTTCCCGGCCAACGGTTATGGCCTGGTGGACATGATTGGCAATGTGTGGGAGTGGACCGAGAGTTGGTATGGGCTGCACCATCTGGATCCCGCTGGATGCTGTGTTTCCACCCAGCAGCTCCTCAAGGAAGCCAGCATCGACGCGTCATCTCAGCACGGCACCACACCGCGCAAGGTGGTGAAAGGGGGCTCCTTTCTTTGTGCCCCCAGTTATTGCCGGCGGTACCGTCCTGCCGCACGGATAGCCCAGGGTATCGATACCTCCACCTGCCATATGGGCTTTCGTTGCATCGTGCGCCCCTGAGGGCGGGATGGTCAGAGAGAGCGACGGTCGAGGGCTTCGGCCAGCCGTGTTGCAGCGGCGGCCAGCTGGGCCTGGGGGTCTGGGCCGGCGGCGGCCTGCTCGCCACGTTTCATCGCTTCGATCCCCCGCACGATCAGGAACACCACAAAGGCAATGACCAAAAAATTGATCAGGGCCACGATCACTGAACCGGCGGGCCAGGCGCTGATCGCCGACACATTGGCAGCCTTCAACGCTGGGGCCAGCAGGGAGGTCATCACCAGGCTGACGATGGCATCCACCACCTTGCCAAAGGCACCGCCAATGACAACGGCAACGGCCAAGCCCACCACATTGCCTTGGTTGATGAAGGCTTTGAAGTCTGAAAAAAACGACGAACGACGAGCCATGGTGTTCAGAAAAAGAATTTCAAACCGAGTTCCAAACCATTCTGATAGCTGCTGAAGCCGCTGTCTGGATTGTCACCATTATTGTATTTAAGGCCGAAGTAGCGCCAGGAGATGTTGAGGTCGGTGCTGTTGCCCACCGCGTAGCCCAGGCCAACCTGGGCATTGCCGGAGAGGTCTTGGGCGCCGCTCAGCCCGAAGCCGCCGATGTCAGCGCGGGCAAAGGCCCGCAGCCGCGGTGAAAGAAATACCGTGGCCTGGGTTCCCAGCAGGGGTTGGACCCAGGTGCGGCCGAAGTTGCCTTGCCTTTGGACGCTGATGATTCCGCCCGCGTTGACTTGGGCCGAGACATCCAGCTGGGCATCAATGATGCGAAGACCTGCGTAGGGAATCACACTTAATTGGCCGGGTGTGCCTAGCGCTGTTTCGGGCTCGCCAAGGCGATAGCGCACAGCCAGGTCATAAATTCCCTGGCTGACATTCACCTTGGCCTGACCGGTGAGCAGGCCCCCAGGGCTGGTGGCCGCGTTCTCCTGGCTGAGCGCGGTGTAGCTCAAGTCGGTGAGCAGGCCCCAACGACCTGCTTCGACGCTGCCACGCACCGCCGTTATCCACTTGAGATGGTCAAGAATTTGGCCCAGGTTGAGCACGGCCTCGGTGGTCACACTGCGGTTGTTCTGGGTGACCACGGAGGTTGTGGTGTCGAGCCTGAGTGGCACAGGCCCATAGAGTTCGATGGTGGCGCGCCAGGGAACGGTGCTGGGGGGCGGGGCTGGGGACGGTTCGGATGGCTCTGGATGTTGGCCATCTTCAGTACCAAGCTCGATCGGCAGCTGTTGCGCAAGGCAGGGCGAAGTAGCTTGGGCTGCGATTCCCAGCCAGGCGGCGGACCAGCACGCAGAACTTTGCATAAAGCGCAATAGTTTGGATGTCATCGAGGACCTGTAGCTGGCGTCGATTGAGTATAAGCGTATTGCCGGGCTTGCGTGGCTCATTTAAAATTGAGTCACCCATTCTTTGCGATGTCTTTGTTATTAGCTTGTTGATTTGGGTCCAGCCTAAAACGTGCAAAAAAAGCCCGCGGTCTTTGCCGCGGGCTCTGGTGGTTGCAAGGCTTTGGCCAAGCTCACCCCTCATGCCGATCCGTAGGCCACCTGGCAGGCCGCATTGAGCAGCTGGGCTTCTTCTGCGTTGCTGGGGTCCTGGCCGTTAAGGGTGCCACTGTTGCAGTTGGCATTAAGCTGGTATTCGTTGCTATCAGCCTGAATAACAAAAGTCACCGAATCGCTGCTTGATGGTTGGACCGTTCCATAAAGCAACTCGTAGTTTGTGTTGGGAACCATGATGTAGGCATTGTGATCGTCGATGGCGTCATTGACGGCGTCGTTGATGATCGCTGCGGTTGCCAGGCTGGCGACTCCCCAGGTTGCAGCCCTCGCACCCCACCATCCCCAGGGGGGATTGTTCCAGCCGCCATACCAGCCGTGGTTCCAGGGCCTAGCCACGCCCCAGCCGGGCCGTGCCCAGCCGGGATAGGGGTTGATTCGGTTGAAGTTGCGATTCCAGTTGCGACTGATATTGCGATTCACATTGCGGTTCACATCGCGATTCACATCGCGGTTCACATTGCGACTGATATCGCGGTTTCCATCTCTGTTGAGATCCCGCTTGCCATCGCGGTTGCGACTGTCTTTGGGGCTGGCTGTTGCTTTGCGGTTCGTTGATGCTGGCCTACTGAGTGACGGGCCGCCGCTGCCCTTGCCCACCTTGGCGTCCTTGCTCCAGCCCCCACTGGGCTTGGTCGAGCCCCGGTTGAAGCCACCGCCGGCATTGCTGAAGCCGCTATGCCCGCTTGCTTTCCGTGCGCTACTGCCTCCCCCGCCTTTGCGGCCGCTACTTCCACCCCCGCCTTTGCGAGCGATCAGCTGGCCCGAACCGGATTCCAACTTCGCGCTATCCAATGCTGAAGCAGCTCCGATGGGCAGGGCAATCACGCCAGCCAACACCAGAGCGAAACCGGTGATGGCACGTTTCGGGGAGTGCTTCATTGGCCGACTCCCTTGCAACCGTTGTCGTAGCAGGTGAGGTCGATACGGCCGTCAGCGCCGAACTGCACCTTGATCAGATCGCGGCCGGCGGTGGCATCGGGACGGTCTTCCCGCACGCTGTTGAGGTAGTTGGGGTTAACGACACAGAGATCAAGACCGTTGAAGCAGATCGTGTTGGTGGAGAAGCGCGCTGCAGCGGAGTCGAGGTTTTTCCAGCTTTTCGTGCTGTCAACCCAGACGCTCATCCGCACGGGACTGTCGGTGACGCGGATCGTCTCCACGGTTTTGCCGATGCTGTGCCTGTAGAGGGTGGCGTTGTCCTCGTTGACGGCTTTCACCACGCAGGCCTGGGGTTTGGCTCCCTTCAGGCTGCACTTGGTTTCGAGTTTGTAGAGCGTGGCTGGCTGGCTCTGGGGCTCGGCCAGGGCAGGGCTGGTAGCCGAGGCCAACACGGCGGCGGCCGCGGCCAGCAGGCCAATCCGGTGGCTCAGCCGGCTGCCCAGGATCTTGCGGTTCAACATGAGAAAGAACTCCCCAACGATGGTGGGAAACAACTCCATCGTGATCAAATCCTTGCTACCTGGCTGCAGGCTGTTGCGTATGGCCACATCGGACAGATCGTGCTCGCCTGGATGTGGCAAATACGGCCAGAGTTGTCAAAAAACGATTCGCTTGCGTGGCCGGACCCTTGCAATTGCCAGTTGTTATTGAGAATCGCTTGCAAAAGGGCCTGTTTTTGTTTAGGTTGCGAGTCATTCGCAATAAGCCCACGACGGCGGCCATGAGTTTTCGCTTCCTTCCCGACGATCCCGCCCCTGCCGTACGCATGCCGGCTGGGCAGACCGTGCTGCTGGATCCAGCCATGCGCCCAAGCGGCAGCTGCATCGAGGTGCTCGATGGCGTGGCCCGGGTCTACTGCCCCTGCGAGGAGACAGAGGGGATGACCCTCGCCTTCCTGCAGGCCGGCGACCAGCTCTGTACGGATCGCCTCTGCAGTGAGGGCGTCTGCGTCGAGGCCCTCACTCCCCTGAGCTTCCGCAGCGATGCCGAGCCCCGCCAAGGCGAAGGCTTTGACGCTGTCAACGAATGGACCCTGCAGCTGCTGCGCATTCGCCATCTGGGCAGCGCCGAGCAACGCTTGCATGCCCTGCTTGGTCTGCTGGTGCGCCGGCTGGGCCGCCGTTGTGGCAGCTGGTGTGATCTGCCTTTCCGGCTGACCCATGAGCGCATCGGTGAACTGATCGGCACCACCCGGGTGACGACCACCCGCCTGATTTCCCGCATCCGTCAGGCCCGGTTGATCGAGGCGCCCATGGGCGAATCCGGCATGCGCCTAGCCCCGGAATTAATTGAATCCGCGCCTTTTGCTGCAGCCTGAGTTCCGCCATGTCCAATCCGATCCCCCCTTGCAGCTCGCCAGCCTCGGAGAGCCTGGTCGCCAGCCTCTGCCGGGAAGCAGACCAGCTGCGGTCTCGCTGCCAGCACGTGGTCGCCGAGCTGGGGCGCTGCCGGGAGGAGCGCTTGCTGGGTCGGCTGCGGCAGGAGTTGCAGCTGTTGCAGGGCCGCCGCCTGGAGCTCCAGGCCAGCGCCAAGCAGCTTGCCCGCACCAGGGCCGTGCGGGACAGTCTTGCCGTCGCCTTCCTCGATGAGCTGACCCGCCGTCCCCTGGCCTGCTGATTTAGGCCAGAGAAGCTGGGGCATGGTTGCCCTCGCTCAGTTCGCCATCGATCACCAGCATGGCCGCAGGGTTGGCTTGGGCAAAACGGATGCGCCCGAGCAGGTGGGCGGCCTCATGCTCGGCAGCGATCTGGCCCTGCACGATCGGATCGAGGAACACGGTGGAGCGCACATCTGAGGCTCGCTCTGCCATGACGTACAGCTGTTGCAACGAGCTGGTGACGTCGGCTTCCAACTGGAAGATGGCAGCAAAGATCTCTTCGGCATGGCGCCATTGCTGCCGTGGCGCGGCTAACGCTTCGAGCGACACGGTCTGGCCGCGGGCCATCAGGTAGTCGACCAGCTGGGCGGCATGCTGTTGCTCATTGCTGGCCTCCCCTTTGAGGTAGTCGCAGAAGCCCCGCAGCTCCCGTTCTCCAAACCAGATCGCCATGGCCCAGTAGGCCGTGCTGGCCTGGCGTTCCATGGTGAGGTGCTGTTGCAATCCCTCCAGCAAGCTGGCGTCCATCGGTTGGGCCATGGCCCGGCCAGCCGGACCGGTGGCCACAGCATGGGTGGCGATGTTGGATTGCTCCATCGGCTCAACGTTGCAACTGGCCTGACAGTAGCGATGGCCTCCCGATTGCTTGACGTCACAAATGGCACAACGGCCCGTAACAGGGGCCCCAGGGATCGATCACGGCGGCCCAAGCGGGGTGGGTGATCCATAGGCTGGAACCAATCCCAAGCTCCCGATTGAGGTTGCCAGCATGGCCACACCCCTTGGCCCCTGTCACGACACCCCGCCCCCCCTGGGGCAGCGGGGACCCAGCGCCGACAAGCACAAGGGATGCAAGCAAAGCAAGTGCTCGAAGTGGAAGGGCGGCAAGTGCCGCTGCGGCCGGGATTAGGGGGCGATGCGAGGAGGGCTTGGCGGGTCTGGGGTTCAGTCCCGCCGCTCAAGCGTCGGCACCAGGGCGAGGGCTGCAACCAAGCCAAGCACCATGATCAGAAGCGCCGGGGCCATGGCTGCCCCCACCCGTTCATCGCTGGCGTACTGAAACACCCGCACCGCCAGGGTGTCGAAGTCGAAGGGACGCAGGGCCAGCGTGATCGGCAGTTCCTTCACCACATCGACAAACACCAGCAGGCTGCCCACCAGCAGCGGGCCCCTCAGGAGCGGCAGGTGAATGCGGCGGAGCACCCCCTGCCAGTTGCAGCCAAGGCTGGCGGCGGTTTCGTCGATGCTGGGAGGAATGCGCTCCAAGCCCGCATCCAGCCCCTGCTTGGAAACGGCCATGAAGCGGTCGCTGTAGCCCCACAGAAGCAGCAGCACCGGACTAAATCCCAGGGGCCCTCCCAGCACAATCAGGCCCAGGGCCAGCACGCTGCCGGGGATGGCATAGCCCAGGCCGGCCAGGAAGCTGAGCTGCTGCACGAGGGGTTGGGGGCTCCAGCGGCGGCAGATGGCCAGCAGCAGCGCGCCCATGCCGGTGAGCCCTGTCGCCAGCAACGCCAAGCCAAGGCTGCGGCTGGCGAGCTGGGCGAGTTCCCCGATCGACTCCGCCGCCAGGGCTTGCCAGCCCTGCTGGACCCACAGCACCGGGATCGCCAGGGCGCAGAGGGGAGGCAGGGCCGTCACCAGCTGGGCCAGCAGGGCCCGCCAGCCCCGCAGCTGCCAAACATGGTCGGCAGCGTCACGGCCCTCGAGGTTCCAGCGGCGGCTGCGCTGGCGGAGCAGCCGCTCGCCGGTGATCAACAGGGCGACGATCGCCAGCGCCGCCAAGGAGAGCAGGGCAGCCCCCTGGGGGTTGCCATCCACCTGCCAGCGATCGAGGATTCCGGCCGAGAGGCTGGGCACTCCCAGTAGGCGCACGGCGCCCAATTCATTCACCACCTCCATGGCGCTGAGGGCCACACCAGCGCCAATGGAGGGCAAGGCGATGGGGAGCGCCACCCGAAAGAAGCTGGACCAGGGCCCCACCCCCAGGCTGCGACTGGCCTCGAGCAGCCGCCGGCCACTGACGGAGAAGCTTTCGGTGCTGAGCAAGAAGACATAGCTGTAGTTGGCCAGGGTGAGCAGCAGCACGGCCCAGCCGAGGCCGTGGATGCGCAGCCCCCGATAGCTGGCCCAGTCGATCAGGCTGGCGGCCAGCAGATAGGCCGGAAAGGCCATGGGCACCAACTGGGCGATGCGCAGCCAGCGGCGTCCCGGGAAGCGGCAGACCGCCGTGAGCCAGCCGATGGCCGTGCCCAAAAGGGCTCCAAGCAAGCCTTCTCCGGCGACGAGCATCAGGGTTCCCCGCATCTGCTCAACCCCATCGACACCCAGGCCAAGGCCGCCAGGCCCTTCGCCAATGAGCGCCCCGCCCAGCAAGCTGAGCAGGGGCGCCAGGGCCAGCAGGCTCACCACCACAACCCCGCCGACCAGAATCCAGCGGCCCGCGCGGGGCGGGGGAGCACTGGCGGCTGCGGGGCTGGATGCTGCCGTCGGCATCAGAATCGAAATCGCCTCCAGGCCCTATTTCCAGCCAGCTTGTGCCATCAGCTCCACCGCCTCGCGGTTGCGCCTGCCCAATTGCTCCATCGAGACCGATGATGGCTTGAACGTGCCGAAGGCCTTCAGGGTGGGATTGTTGCCCCAGCCTTTGAGCGGATACTCGTCGTTGGCCGAGGCATAGCCCTCGCCGGAGCTGGGCGAGGCGAGGAATTCCAGCAGCTTGCGTGCACCTTCAGGGTTTTTGGCGCTGTTGGTCACACCCCCGGCGGTGATGTTGATGTGGGTGGGATTGGGCCACACCACCTTCACCTTGGCGGCCGCTGCGCGATCAGCCCCATTGTCACCGCGCAGCATGCGGGCCAGGTAGTACTGATTGGCGATCGCTGCCCCACATTGGCCCTGGCCGACGGCGCGCAGCATCGGGGTGTCAGATGTGAACAGCGGCTCTTTGACATTGGCCACCATTCCCCTAATCCATTGCTGGGTGGCTGGCTTGCCACGCCGCACCAGTTCGTCGGCTGTGAGTGATTGGTTGTACACACTCGCCCGGTTGCGCAGGCAGAGCTTGCCCTTGAGTTCGCTGCGGCTGAGATCGGCGTAGGTGCGGATCAACTTGGGATTGACCAGGGCTGGGTTCACCATCACCGGTCGTGCCCGGCGGGTGAGCGCAAACCAGCGGCCGGCCGGGTCCCGCAGGTTGGCAGGCACGTCCTTGTTGAGTTCGGCGGAGCGGCTGGTTTGGAACAAGCCCAGCTCCTGGGCCCGGTAGACCCGGGCGGCATCCACCAGCACCAGCAGGTCGGCCTTGCTCTTGCGGCCTTCGCTGCGCAGACGCTGGATCAATTCATCGTCCTTTCCTTCCAGCAGATTGACCTTGATGCCGGTTCGACGGGTGAACTCGGCGTAGAGCTGTTTGTCGGTGTTGTAGTGGCGCCCGGAGTAGACGTTGACATCTTTGGGCCCACCCTGGGCGAGGCTCGTGACACCAATGGCGCTAGCCAGGGTGGTGGCGGCCAAGGCGCCCATGCCGATCGGAATGCCGAGATCGCGGAAAAACAGAGGTCTCATGGGGTTGGGGAAAATCGGCGTCCAAGCACGCCAGGGATGCAGGCCGTGGTTTCAAGCTACGGATTTGTTGGGCCGCAGCTGCGTGATCAAAGGGAGTCTTCGGCGTAACAATTGCTACGCCGAAGCTGGCTGATGATCAGAAGCGGAACTGGGTTTGGATCACGCCGCCCCAGAGGTCCTGGTTACCCACCTGGTTGGAGCTGTTGGAGATGTAGAAGATGCCCGGCGTGATCGAAATGTTGTCGGTCACCTGGAACTTGTAGAACAGCTCGAGGGAGAGGGGATCCTCCACGGTTGGGCCGGCACTGGGGTTCTGGCCGATGGCGATGCCGGCGGAGTTGCCCTTGGCGAAGGCGTCATCCCACTGGAGACCCACGTACCAAGATTGGGAGTTCTCAGCAGGTGCAGGAGGGGCTGCGCTGGTTGATGTGGAACGGCGGGCAGTTCCACTGAGATCGGTGAAACCGTAGCCAGCGCTAATGGAAGGAATGATTCCTGTGTTGAGCGGTTGCCAGTAGGCCGCTATTGAGACGTTGTTGGAGTGTTGGCCAATCCATAGGTTATTATAAGCTGAGTCATTGGCGTTGATCGTGCGCGTGCCTGTGGTGCCGTTGCGGTAGGCAACAGCCGCGCCCCAGTTGGGTCCCTTGTATCCGAGCTGGGCGGTGGTGTTGAGCCTGCCCGCGCTGTCAACGATGCCGGATGTGGAGAGTTCTCCGTCCTGGGCGATGAAGTTGAGGGAGGCATTCCAGAAACCCTGGCCTTTGGCCACGGATTGCTTCCACACCGCCCCGAAGCCCGCTCCGGTGGCCTTGTTGTAGACCCCCGGTGTGCCGGCAACGGAGAAGAAGTCGAGTAGCTGGGAGCGATAGGCGGTGGGAATGAAAGCAAGAGTTTCGGTGTTGCGCATCAGCGCGCCGGCGGTAAGAGTGAACTCCCTGCCAACGGGGAACTGGTAATAGAGGCGATCGATGGTGATGGTGTCGAGCCCATTGATGCCGCCGGTACCCGCATTGGTGCTGGAGGCTTTGTCCAGCTTGAACAGGCTGCTGCCGTCGTTGAAGGGGCTAGCGGCGCTGAAGTTGGCGGAGCGCAACCTGGTTTTCAGCAGATCTCTGCCCGTGAAGCTGGTGTCAAGGTTGAGTCTGAGGTCGTAGTTGCAGGTGGTGCGGTCTTGGTTGCCGGTGGTCTTGCCGTCGTAATCAGGCACACCACCGAGGATGAAGTTCACCTCACCTTTGAGCTTGGTGGTGGTGGAGAACTGCTGGGCCTCCAGGGTGCCCACCTTGGCCTCGAGGCCATCCACGCGGCCCTTGAGCACGGCGAGTTCTTTTTTGAATTCATCCATCAGCCGTTGCAGCTCGTCGGTCACCTCGGTGACCCGATCGAGGCAAGCGTTGAGCAGGGCGGCCGCCTCAAAACGGGTCATGGCCTGGCCACCCTTGTAGGTGCCGTTGGGGTAGCCGGCGACGCAGCCGTATTTCTCCACCAGGTTGGTGAGCGCCTGGTAGGCCCAGTCGGTGGGGCGAACATCAGAGAATTGGTTGACGCTGGTGACCTGGTTGTTGGATCGCCAGGCCTTGAGCTCATCGATCTCTTGCTGCTCCATGTAGTCGTTGATG
>CBFIGH010000024.1:0-4003 GCA_965662115.1 Cyanobium sp. | reverse complement strand
CGTGAGCTCGCCGGAGACGGTGGTGCACTACGAGTTCATGCAGGATTTCCGCATCCACTTCCGGCACAGCGATGGTCGGGAGGAGACGGTGCCCTTCTTCGGGCTGGATACACCCAAGCTCAAGGAGGTGTTCGCCCCCAGTTGCCTGAGCTGCTTCGACTACACCAACGCCGGCGCCGACCTGGTGGTGGGCTACATGGGCGCGACGTTCGGGCGCCAATGGCTCACGGTGCGCAACCCCAAGGGCCAGCAACTGCTGGATCTGGTGGAGGCGGAGCTGGATGTGGGCCCAGTCGCCTCCAGCGGCGATCGCCGCGCGGCCGTGCAGCAGGGCATCGAGGCCTACGACAAAGCCCTGAAGCTGCCGCTCTGGCTGGCCAACCTGATCGGCCTTGTGGTGGAGCGGTTCGGGCCCAAGGGCCTGGAATACGGCCGCTTCTCGATCGATTCCCACTTCACCCGCAACGCCCTCTGGTTGCAGCGCCACCACCCCGAGAAGCTGGAGGCCCACATCCCGGCGTTTGCCCAGCAGATCATCAGCCGCTACCGGCTTCCCAAACCATGAAGGCCCCCGACCAGCGTCGCGCCGGCGTCCTGCTCCATCCAACCGCCCTACCAGGACCCGGGGGCTGCGGCAGCTTCGGTCAGGCCTGCCAGGATTGGCTGGCCCTGCTCGGCCGCCACGGCATCGGTGTTTGGCAGCTGCTGCCCCTGGCCCCCACCGACGGCACCGGTTCGCCCTATAGCTCCCCCAGTGGCTCGGCCCTCAACCCCTGGCTGCTGGATGGCGAGCAGTTGGTGCAGCAGGGCTTTTTGCAGTGGGCCGATCTGGAGGCCCTGCCAGGAGCCGACGCCGGCCCAGGCCCCCTGGACCTGGCCGCGATGCCAGCCCGGTGCCAGGCCCTGGGCGAAGCCCTGGTCCGCCGCTGGCCCGAGCAGCCGGCAGACCAACAGCAAGCCTTTGCCCGCTGGCGGCGGCGCCAGCGGAGCTGGTTGGCCGATCACGCCCTGTTCATGGTGATTCGGCGTCTCCAGGGCGGCCAGCCCTGGTGGCAGTGGCCCACGCCCCTGGCGCGGCGTCAGGGTCAGGCCCTGCGCCGGATCGCGGCCCAGCAGGCCAGCGGGCTGCTGGCAGAGGAGCTGCTCCAATGGCAACTGCAGCGCCAATGGCTGCAACTGCGCCACCAGGCCGAGCGGGTGGGCGTTCAGGTGTTGGGCGATCTGCCCTTCTACGTGGCCCACGACAGCGCCGACGTCTGGGCCCACCCCAAGCTGTTCTCATTGCGGCCCGATGGTCTGCTCACGGCCCAGAGCGGCGTCCCCCCCGATTACTTTTCGGCGACCGGCCAGCTTTGGGGCACGCCGGTCTACCGCTGGCCCCTCCACCTCCTGAGCGGCTTCCGTTGGTGGTTGGCCCGGCTGCAACGGCAGTTTGAGCTGTTTGACCTGTTACGGCTCGACCACTTTCGCGCCCTCCAGGCCTTCTGGAGCGTGCCCGGCGATGCGGCCACCGCGGAGCACGGTCGCTGGGCCTGGTTCCCTGGCTGGCCGCTGCTGGCCCTGCTCTGGTTGCGTCGGGGACTGCAGCTGCCCCTGATCGCCGAAGATCTCGGCGTGATCACCCCGGCGGTGGAGGCCCTGCGCGACGGCTTCGGGCTACCGGGCATGAAAATTCTCCAGTTCGCCTTCAACGGCGATCCCGCCAACCCCTACCTACCGGCCAACATCCAAGGCCCCAACTGGGTGGTGTACACCGGCACCCACGACAACGCCACCACCGTCGGCTGGTGGCAAAACCTCGATGGGGGGTCCCGCCAGCGGCTGGCCGAGGCGGTGGGGGCGCCGATTACCGCGCCGGCCTGGCAGCTGCTCGAGCTGGCCCTGGCCACTCCAGCCAACCTGGCGGTGGTGCCGCTGCAGGATCTGCTGGAACTCGACGATCGGGCCCGGTTCAACACCCCCGGCACCAGCTCGGGCAACTGGACCTGGCGGCTTGGGCAACCCGTTGCCGAGCTGGAGGGCAAGCTGCTGGGCTATGGCCGCATGGCTGCACGCTACGGCCGCGCCCCGAGCTAGGGCTGCCGGCCTAGGGGGAGGTCTCAAACCAGCGGCGTAGCTGGCTGGCCCCCTGGCCCCGGGCGGCCTGCTCCAGGGGGCGCAAGTCTGGATAGAGCTTGAGCAGGGCCTGCTTGGGGCTGGGCGGCGTGGCTTGCTCCTTGGCGGGGAGGGGCGGGATCGGTTGGCTGGCCAGCAATCCTTGCGCCGCAATCTTGCGCTGCTGAAGGTTCAGCCCGTAGATCAGGGCCAGGGTGAGCACTCCGTAGAGAACCGTGCCCTGCCAGGTGGTGAAGACATCGATCGAGCCTGGGGTGAACCGCAGCAGGTTCGATTGCCGCTGCTGGCGGGCCTGCAGCTGGTTGCCCCTGGCCAACATGGGATCGAGGCAGCCGGGGGGGAGGGCGAGGTGCCGCTCGATCAGCGGCAGCATCGTGCGTAGGTAGGTGGCTTCGGGTAACCGATCTGGCCAGCCCCGCTCCAGGGCCTCAAGCACGGCTGCGCTGATGCGGGTATCGAGGGCCAATTGGCGCAGGCTCAGCCCCCGCTCCTCCCGCCGCTGCCGCAGCTGGCGCCCCGCCGCCAGCAGGGGATCGACCTCAGGAATCGGCGCGACGGCCTGCTGGGGAAGGGGTTTGCGCCCCAGCCAGCGGCCAAGGCGACCACGCAGACGCGGCTGGGGCGGCGACGGTGGCAGCGGGCTGGGCTGGTTCAGGGTTGGCCTTGCAGTGCTTGCCATTCTTGGTGATCAAGGCGGCGCCAGCGACCCTCCGGCAGGTCCCCCAGCCCAAGGGGACCGATGGCCCAGCGCTGCAGGTCCAGCACCGGATGGCCCAGAATCGCTGCGGTGCGGCGAATCTGACGATTCCGCCCCTCCCCCATCACCAGTTCGAGCTCGGTGGCCTGGCTGGTCTGCTGGATCAACTGCAGGTCAACGGCCTGGCTGGCCTGGCCCTCGAGGGGGACGCCCGCTGCCCAGCGCTCCAGGCTCCGGGCCGTGGGCCGTCCGCCCACCCAGACCCGGTAGGTCTTGCGGTGGCCGTAGCGGGGATGGCTGAGCCGCAGGGTTAACGCTCCCTGGTTGCTGAGCAGCAGGGCTCCGCGGCTGTCGGCATCCAACCGCCCGACGGGATGGAGTCCCCTGCCCTGGCGAAGCTCTGCTGGCAGCAGGTCCAACACCGTGGGCCGCCCCTGGGGGTCATGGCAGCTGCACACCACACCAGCAGGCTTGTTGACCAGCAGCAGCAAGGGCTCCGGCCTGGCCGCCAGGGGCTCGCCCCGCACGGTGATGCGGTCACAGGCGGGATCGGCCCGGTCCCCGAGCTGGGCCTGGTCGCCATTCACCCGCACCAAGCCCTGCCGCAACAAGGTTTCGGCCTGACGCCGCGAGCAGAGGCCCGCAGCCGCGATCAGTTTCTGCAACCGTTCGGCACCCATGGCCGCCATGTTGACGCCAGGCAAAAGATGGTAGGGTTTCGAAACGAAAAAGTTTCGCAACCCTGAGCGCGCCATGCCCACAGAGCGCCCGATGTCCTCAGACCGTGCCAAGCCTGCCCTTGACGGCGACCTGGTGCGCAGCTACCTGCGGGACATTGGCCGGGTGCCCCTGCTCAGCCATGAGCAGGAGATCACCCTGGGCCGTCAGGTGCAGGAGCTGGTGGCCCTCGAGGAGCTGGAGCTCGAGCTTGAGAGCCGGCTGGGCGCCAAGCCAAGCCAGGCCGAGCTGGCCCAGGCGGCCGGCCTGAGTGGGCCCTTGCTTAAGAAGCGGCTGCAGGCGGGCCGGCGGGCCAAGGAGCGGATGGTGGCGGCCAACCTGCGCCTGGTGGTCAGCGTGGCCAAGAAGTACACCCGCCGCAACATGGAGCTGCTGGATCTGATCCAGGAGGGCACGATCGGCCTGGTGCGGGGGGTGGAGAAATTTGACCCCACCCGGGGCTACAAGTTTTCA
>CBFIGH010000023.1:0-4940 GCA_965662115.1 Cyanobium sp. | reverse complement strand
CGACCTGCTGGCCGGCGATGGCGAGCTCCCCGAGGAGCGGGTGGATGGCGAATGCCTCAAGGGAGACCTCAGAGCCCTGCTGGAGCAGCTGCCGGAGCTGCAGGGGAGGGTGCTGAAGATGCGCTACGGCATCCCCTGCTCCGACAACCCCGAGGGGGGCAGCAGCGAGCCGATGAGCCTGAGCTCGATCGCCAAGCTGCTGGGCATGAGCCGCGACAAGACGCGTAATCTGGAGCGCAAGGCGCTGGAGGGGGTGCGGGCCCGGTCGCCGATGCTGGAGGGCTACCTGGTGGCCTGAGCCCGTCAGCTGGTGGAACTGACGGCGCGGGCAATCAACACGGTCAGCATCAGGATCGCCAGCAACACCTGCAGGGACATCACCAGCTTGGCCGACCTGGACATCACCGCCTCCGATGTGGGGCCATAGGTGGAGTTGACATTCAAGGAGATGAACAGGTAGTCGATGATGTGGGGTTCGGGTGGATCTTCTCCCTCACGGCTCGGCCATACGAAAGCGCCACCGGGCGTGCTGACATCGAGAAAGATATAGACAAACATGAACACCAACACGCTCTCCATGTACACGGCAGCCACATCCCAAAGCCCTCCCAACCCACCGCCTTGGTGTTGGCCTGCACTGGCCACCATCGACAGCACATTGGTGATCACCTGCGCCATCGAAAACAGCAGGTAAACAAGAGCCCAACGAAACAGTTCGCGCTTGTGGCCGCGAAACAAGCTGATCGTGAGCCCCAGGGTGATCACGACAAATGCCATGGTGGCAACCACGTCGACAGTGCGAATCAGATCATCCAAATCTGGGTTGATCAGTTGTCGGTTCTTGAGTTGGTAAACCAGGAGCAGATCCATCACCCATGCGCCCGTAGTGGCGGCGATCACAACCAACCTGCCGTGACCTTGGGTGAGACGCTCGCGCAGCAGATCAGCTGGCCCCAATGTTGCTTTCTCAGGTGGCCCAGCAGCCCTTGAACCCCCGGATTTCATCAAAAAAGGGCAATGGAATCAAAAGAATTGATCGAAGTTGTCAAAGTCAACGGCGCTAAATGTGCCGTCTTCCACCTGGCCCATCAACCGTTCGAGTTGCACCCATAGGGCTCCGGCAGTAGCGATCGAGAGCACAAAGGAGACCAGCAAAGCCACCCCGGCTGAAAAGCCAAACACCTGCAAGCTGCCGCCGATGAACAGGGTGATGCCGATCACCACGCCGAAATAGGGCAGGGTGATGGCGAAATTGCCCAGGGGTAGGAGGGGCAGGCGGTCCTGCTTCCAGCCCTCGAGCTTGTTCTCCACCAGCTTGGCGAAGGTGAGCCCGCAGAGAATGCCGATCGCCAGGCCCACCCCCGCCACCAGGTAAGGCGGCTGCATGATCACGGCGTACTCCAACAAAAAGTCGGCCGCATCAAGGTCGCCATAGTCGCCACTGGCAAGGTCGAGGGCGGCCTCGCTGAGGTTGATCGGTGCGGGCATCAGCGCAGCGAACACGGCGACAGGGACACAATTGGGGTGACCCTAGCGGCGCTGCGGGCTCAGGGCCCCCAGCGCTGGGAGCCGAGGAAGGTGAGCTCCACCAGGTCGCTGGCCTGGTTGTCTCCCGGACCCAGCTGGAGCTTGAAGCCCCCCAGATCAAGCGTCTTAAGGCTGCTGAAAGCCGCCACCACCCTGGCCCGGCTCGGATCAGGGCCTGCTTTCTCCAGGGCGGCGGTGAGCCAGCGCGCTGCCAGGAATCCTTCCAGGCTCGAATAGCCGTAACGGGCTTCCTTTTGTTGCTGTTGCATCAGCTGCTGGTATTGCGCCACCACCGGAACCCTTCGGTTCCAAGGAAAGGGCACCACCTGGGAGATGCCGATGCCAGTGGCCTGACCACCGGGCAGGGCATCCTGCAGGCCCTCGATGCCCACCGGCGATAGGTTCATCAATTGGGCCCTGCTGCCGCGTTGGGCGAGGTTGCGGCTTAGGGAGGCAGAGGAGGTGAAGGTGGCGATCACCAGCACGGCATTGGCCTGGGCCGCTTGCACCTGACGGGCCGCTGCTTCGGTGTTGGTGGCGTTGCGCTCCACTGCGGCGATGGCCACGGGCCTCAGACCGTGCCGGGCCAGGGCGGCCTGGCTGGAGCGCAGCCCATCAGCCCCGTAGGCATCGTTGATGTGCACCACGGCCACCTGGTGGCGACCATCACGCACCAGGTGGTCGATCACCTGATCGATCTCGGCCTGGTAGCTGGCCCGCATGTTGAACACCATGGGACGAAACGGCTGCAGCACGGCCCGCGCCCCGGTTCGCGGCGCCACATAGGGAATTCCGACCTTCTCCACCAGGGGAAGAACGGCTTTGGAGTTGGCCGTGCCAAAAAAGCCGATCAGGGCGATGGCCTGCTGCGGCCCGATCAGCTGGCGCGTGTTGGCCAGGGTGCGCTGGGGGTCATAGCGGTCATCCAGGCTCACCAGGCGCAAGCGCCGGCCATGGATGCCCCCGCGCCGATTGACAGCGGCAAACCAGGCGAGCAAGCCTTCCTGGTAGTCCCTGGCGGTTTGGGCTGAGGGGCCACTGAAGGGCGCCGACTGGCCAATCACCAACTCCCTGGCCGCCTGGGCTGGCTGGCGCGCGGCCGGCGCCGAACGCACCAGCAAGGGGGCCACCAGGATGAGCAGCCACAGGGCCAGGCCTGGTCTGGCGCGTAATGTCGGACCCATCAGCCTCCTCAAACCAGTGCGGAAGCAGCGGCGCTGGAATCTGCTCGCCACGCTGTCACTGCTTCTGGCGGTGATTCTGGCCCTGATCGCCATCACCCGCATCGACATCACCCCGGTCCAGACCCGGGATGCCCTGCGCCTCTCCACCTCGGCCCGGGCGCTGACCATCGACCCCACCCAGCTGCCTCCTAGCGGCTGGGGCACCCTGCGCGGGGAGCGGCTCAATGCCGGCGAGGCCAGGATGGATCAGCACGCCCTGGAGGAGGCCCCCCTGCACGCCCAGCTCGGCGTGTACGCCGACACCACCTCCGAGCTCGATCTGAGCGTTCCCAGCTACGCCTCCAGCGGCTACATCTGGATGATCTGGGATGGGGCCCTGCAGAGCTACCTCGAGAAGGCGGGCATCTCAATCGACCAACGGTTCTCCCTGATCAACACCCTGATCACCGACGCCCCTCCGCAGCTCAATCCGGTGGGGGATGGCCCCGAACGGCTCGCCGATGGGGGGTATTACCAGCTGTTCGCCTACCGCGGCCGCTACCTGATCGATCAGGCCAGCTTTCGCCATTACCCGTTCATGAGTGTCAGCCTGCCGTTGCTGATTGAGGCGGATGACAATGACGACAGCCTCAGCTACGAACAGCTGAGGCTCGAGCCAGACATCCGCAACAGCGGCATGGGCTTTAACGCCCGCATCCTCGGCTGGCTGAATCAGGGCTGGTCCATCGCCGAATACCGGCACCAATACGCCACCAATTTTGGTTTGGGAGGCGGCGAGAGCAATTACAGCCTGGTGCTGTTTGAGATCTCCTTCGGCACCTCAGCCTGGGCATCGGTGTGGCGCCTGCTGCTGCCCCTGGCCGTGCTGATGGCCATGGTGCTGCTGGTGTTCAAAGTGAGGCCGGATGAGCAGGATGCCCGCGCCAGCATTCCGGTGACCGTGCTGCTCACCCTGGTGTTCCTGCAACAGAGCTACCGCAGTGATCTGCCGGTTCTGCCCTTTCTGACCTTCCTCGACCAGGTCTATGTGGTGGCCTATGTGGTCACCCTGGTGGCGTTTGTGTTGGTGATCTGGATCGGCCGCCGTTATGCCGACATGGAGGAACTTGAGGATCCCGAGCAGAAGGCTGTCCTGCGCGATCGGCTCGAGCATCTCGACAACAGTTGGCCGGTGGTCGTGGTGCTGTTCAGCAGCCTGGCGATTGCCGCGGCCTGGTTCACCATTCCAGCCGGAGCCTGAGCACCGAATCGGGTCAGGCGGCCATCGGGCTCTGAGGCTGGGCGGGCCGCCCCACCAGTCGGTGAATCAGCCGTTGGGCCAGGCGCTGGGGGCCGAAGGTGCGCTGCAGCAGTCCCACCAGGGCCCGCAGGTCGTCGGTGTTGAGCCGGTTGTCGCGCACCAGGGTGAGCAGCAGGCGCTGGCGCAGGCTGCTGCCCTCCTGGCCCAGCAACAGTTTCAGGCCGGCCCCAGCCACCGGCAACAGGTCGGTACCGCCGCCCTGGTCGGCTTCCACCACCGCCAGGAGATTTTCCAGCCGCTCAACCCGCAGGCGACCCTCGGGGTCGAACAGCACCTCGAGCAACTTCTCGCGCATCTCCCGGGTATCGCCCGCCAGCAGCCGCCGGGCCACGTAGGGGTAAGCCACGTTGATGATCTTGAAGCCGGGGTCCAGACGCAATGCCAGGCCCTCCTGGCTCACCACGGCCCGGATGATCAGGGCGAAGCGGGCCGGCACCCGGAAGGGGTAGGCGTACATCAGCTCGGAGAAGCGGTCGGTGATCGCCTTGAAGTTGAAGCTGCCGACGTTTTCACCCAAGGCCCCGCCCAGCACCTCCTCGAGGGCCGGAATGATCGGCTCGAGGTCGGCCTTGGGGTTGAGGAACCCCAGACCAATGAAGTCGTAGGCCAGGGCGCGGAAATCACGGTTGATCAGGTGCACCACCGCACTGGTGAGGGTGAGGCGATCCCTGTCGCTGATCGAATCCATCATCCCGAAATCCACGTAGCCCACATGGCCCAGATCGCCGCTTCGTCCCTGCAGCGCGAACAGATTGCCGGGGTGGGGATCGGCGTGGAAGTATCCAAACTCGAGCAGCTGCTGCAAACCGCAGATCACGCCGGTGCGAATCAGGGCCGCCGGATCGAGTTGAAGCGACTTGAGCTCGTCGCTGTCGCGCATCTTGACGCCAGCGATCCAGGGGGTGGTGAGCACCCGGGTGGAGCTGAGC
>CBFIGH010000022.1:0-19754 GCA_965662115.1 Cyanobium sp. | reverse complement strand
CGTGCTGTTCGTCGGAGCCGCCTTCGTCGATTTCTACACGATGCCCCGCACCTACAGCGACGAGCAGTACCTGGCCGGCGCCTTGGGCATGTATCTCACCTACATCAACCTGTTCATCTTCATCCTGCGCTTGATCATCGCTTTGCAAGGCGGCGGTCGGCGCGACTGAGATCCCGATCCTGCGCCCGACAACGGGCGCTTTTTTATGGCTGGTTGGCTGGCTGAGGCAAGGCGTTGGTGACATCCCGCAAAGGCAGGCTGCTACTGCCCCAGCCACTCGGGGCCAACTGGGGAGGGCTGCCGGATGGTGCCTGGCTGGCGGCACCTAACCAAGCCAAGATCAAACCCCGCAAAGGCCCCCCGCCAGCGGCGAGGTTAGAGCGCAGATTGAAGTGAGTCCCCCCCTCAACCAGCACGAGCCGGTGGCCCTCACTGGTTGTTCGCACAGCCCGACCCACTGGCTCAATCGCTTCCGGACCTGGAGGGACAACCCAATCGTTGCTGCCGCTCACCACCAGCACGGGGGCACCCATCCCCTTGGCGGAGTCAACATCGAACAAAAGCCGCATCGGCGGACTCACCGCCACGGCAGCAACAACACGGGGATCGGCAAGCGCGGCACTGTCGGCTGAACCAACAAAATTGCACTGCAACACCCAGCTGAGATTGCGCCAGGGATGGCGCAGGTCGTCGCACAGCTTCCGCAACCTGGTGGAGGTGGGCCTGGCCCCGGCCAATTGCAGGGCCGTCGTCGCCCCCCAGGAGTGGCCAGCCACCAGCACCGCCCGGGTATTCACCGGATGGACCAAGTTCAGTTGGGACTGCTGCGCCGCATCAATCACCGCCGACACATCCTTTGGCCTCAGCGCCAGTTCGAGTGGGTTTGGCGGCGGCTGTTTGCCTGAGAGCATGGCCCGCTGCTGGCTCTGATCACTGCCGGGATGGCGCGGCAAGACCACCGTGTAGCCATGGCTGGCCAGGTGTGCAGCCCAGCCCTCGAAATTGCTGGGGTCATCCCACAAACCATGGGAGATCACCACCAGGCGATTGGGGGCAGCGGCGCCGGCGGCCGGCTCCCAGATCACCAGGGCCAGGGGCTGCGGCCGGTGGGACACCGCAATTTTGAACTCCCGCCGCACACCGGTGAACAGGCCGGGCTCAAGCCAGGGGCCCTGGCTGCTCACCGCTGGCATGGCCGCGATCAACTGTTCGGCCTGACGGCGTTGGGCGCGGAATCGCTGCACCGAATAGCCCAGCCGACCCAGCTCTACCGTGACGCTCTCGCCAGGAAGCTGCTCGAGCACATCCAACAGGTTGATGCCCCCTTTGGCAGCCGCCCGCTCCATGGCCTGGTGAAACTGGGCGGGCTCGATGGGCTCGGGCAGGCCGTCGATGTCACCCAGGGCTCCCACCAACAGCAACACCTGATCGAGCAGGGGCGATCCGTTCGAATTGCGGAACACGTTCGTCAGCTCCAGGGGCAGGTTGGACTGCAGCACCGCCTTGAGCTTCTGACCGATCACCCCGTTGGTGGCCCGGTCGAGTTCGGCCAGATCGCTGTCACCCGCCAACAGCGCTGCCGGGCTGCGCAATTCGGACACCCGGATCAGGAGGTCGGTGTCGAGCAGGGGTAGCCGCAACCTGATCGTTTCAATCGCCTCAGCCGGGGCCGGGCCCAACAGCCCAGCCGCGCATAGCCCCGCGGCCAGAGCACGGACCAACCGGGACGCGCGCATGGACATCAACCAGTGGATAGCCATCTTGACCCAGCTCGGCCCTGGGCAAGCTCAGCCCTGGGCAACAGCCTCGATCGCAGCGGCAATGGCGGTTCTCTGCTCGGGGTCATACCCCCAGCGATCCAAAAAGGCCAAGTCTTCGCCCTCACCTGCGGTGGCCTCCAGCAGAATCTCCAGCCGCTGCTTCACGGCCTGGGGCTCAAGGCCCCGCAGCAATTCGGTGCAGCGCGCCTGCACCCGCTCCGACGCCCCCTGCTGGCTCGCATCACCTGAACGCTGGTGGTGCAGGGCCATCGCCGTGCTCATCGCCAAATTGCGAACCGAGAGATCCACCACGCCAGCTCCGGCCAAACGCAATTGCAGCAGCAGCGCCTCGGGGAGTCGGTCCATCAGGGGGCCATCCCCAGCCAGGCTGACCACAAAAAAGCCGCGGGCCCCATCCCGGCTGGCCACCAACTCAGCCACCCGGTCGGCCAGCACCTCATCGCTGAGTTCGCCGTTCTCCCATAGGGCCAACCATTGCGCCGTGATCTCCATCGCCTGCTGGAAGCTTGGTTGGAGCGGAGCAGCGAGGTCGTCTGACGGATCTGGGGCCATCGCTGGGGAGGTCTCTGGGCAGAGATTCAGCACGCAGACCCAGCCTATGGGCGTCCTCGCCAAAGCCGTGTGGCCGGCTGCGAGGCTGGGGCCATGGAGTTCCCCTCAACCATCCCGGCCCTGCCCACCAGCCCCGAGGGATTCCGCTCCGGCTTCGTCGCCCTGATCGGCCGGCCCAATGTGGGCAAATCGACCCTGCTGAACCAGTTGGTGGGCCAGAAGGTGGCGATCACCTCACCGGTGGCCCAAACCACCCGCAACCGGTTGCGGGCGATCCTCACCACCCCAGCGGCCCAGCTGGTGTTGCTGGACACCCCAGGCATCCATAAGCCCCACCACCTGCTGGGGGAGCGACTGGTGCAGAGCGCCCGGGGCGCCATCGGCGAGGTGGATGTGGTGCTGCTGCTGGTGGATGGCAGCGAGCCGGCCGGCCGGGGTGATGGCTTCATCGTGGAGCTGCTGCAGCACTGCCGGGCCCCGGTGCATGTGGCCCTGAACAAAAACGACCGGGTGGATCCGGAGCAGGCCGAAGCGCTGGCCGCCAGCTACCAGGCGCTGGCAGGTGATTGGCCCCTGCATCCGGTGAGCGCCCTGAGCGGCGAAGGCACCGAGGCGATGGTGGCCGCGCTAGCCGCCGAGCTACCGCCAGGGCCCCACCTCTACCCCCCGGATGCGGTGAGTGACCAGCCCGAGGAGCTGCTGATGGCTGAGCTGATCCGCGAGCAGGTGCTGACCCTCACCCGCGAGGAGGTGCCCCATTCGGTGGCGGTGAGCATCGACCGGGTGGTTGACGACGGCCCCCGCATCGCCGTGCTGGCCACGGTATTGGTGGAGCGCTCCAGCCAGAAGGGGATCCTGATCGGCAAGGGGGGCAGCATGCTCAAAACCATCGGCCAGGGGGCACGGCTGCAGATGGAGAAAATCTTCGCCGGGCCGGTGTATCTGGAGCTGTTTGTCAAGGTGGTGCCCAACTGGCGGCGCAACCCTGCCCGTCTGGCCGAGCTGGGCTACCGAGGGGACTAGGGAGCGACTGCTTAGCCGCTTAAGCGGCTAAGTTGAGACCATGCAGGTCAACCTCCACGACGCCAAAACCCATCTCTCCCGGTATGTGGAGCAGGCACTCGATGGCGAGGAGGTGGTGATCGCCCGGGCCGGCAAGGCCCTGGTGCGTCTGGTGCCGGTGGATGAGACTCCTCGCCAGCGCGAGCTCGGCTTTTTGCAGGGGTCTGCTGTCTTGGACTGCGACCTCAAAGCCGACTTCCAGGAGGACATCGAGTCGATGTTCGGCTGATGGAAACAGCCCGCTCAACCCCGACAAACCTGAGCCCGCAGCTCCTTGACACCCAGCTGCTGCTCTGGCTGGCCATCGCTCCAGACCGCCTGCCCGCTCCGTTACGCACAGACCTCAGCGACCGTCGATTGCCCTTGCTGTTCAGCGTGGTGAGCCTGTGGGAGGTGGCGATCAAAACCTCTCTCGGCAAACCCGGATTCCTCGTCGACGCCACTCAGTTGCGTGATGGGCTGAAGCAGCAGGGTCTTCAGGAACTGGGAATCGCGCCTGAACACGCTCTGGCGGTACAGCATCTGCCCTTGATCCATCGCGACCCATTCGATCGGCTGCTGGTGGCCCAGGCCATCCATCACGGCCTCACCCTGCTAACCGCTGATCGAACCCTGCGCGGCTACGGCCAGCAGGTGATCTGGATGGGCGACGGTAGATCAGGCGGCTGAGAGAATCGCCGGCATGAGCGAGCCCAGCACCGAGTCACTCCCCGACACCGCCCCCTTTCCCCCCCAGGAGATCGGCGCCTTCCTGCGCTTCTGCGCCGGCGAATGGATGGGGCTGCGCAGCCGCTTCGCCCTCGATACCGATCTTGAGGGGGAGAACGGCGATGAGTGGCACAACAGCGAACGCGGCGAGCTGGTGGTGGCCTATCTGGAGCCTGAGGCTGCCGACGCTCCCGGCGGCCTGCAGGTGGGAGCGAAAAACGGCACCACGCAAGCGCTTCAATTCGGCAGCGACGGCCGTTTCCGCAACGGCGATCAGCAGGGCCGCTGGCAGCTCTGGCCCGACGGCAGCCTGGAGCTCACCCTCAGCAACGGTGAGGGGGAGGTGCGCGAGCGCATCTGGTTCACCA
Source organism: Cyanobium sp. (assembly GCA_965662115.1). Taxonomy (GTDB): domain Bacteria; phylum Cyanobacteriota; class Cyanobacteriia; order PCC-6307; family Cyanobiaceae; genus Cyanobium_A. Next base: position 15,283 of record CBFIGH010000022.1, on the reverse strand, counting down.
AGCCCAACCTGCGGCTGCGCTCCACCGTGGAGAGCCGCGCCGACGGCAGCCCGGGCCGGGCCAGCTTCAGCTCCGAGATCCGGCGGGTGAGCCGGCCAGCGGGCTGAACCGATGCGCCTTGATGTGGTGAGCCTGGCCCCGGAGGCCTTCTCGCCCCTGCTGGCTCTAGGGGTGATTGGCCGGGCCTTTGCCACCGGCATCGCCGCGTTGCACACCCACAACCCGCGCGACTTCGCCACCGACAAGTACAAAAAAGTTGACGACGACCCCTACGGCGGTGGCTCCGGCATGGTGCTCAAGCCCGAGCCGGTGTTTGCCGCGGTGGAGGCGATCCCCGTGCTGCCGCGCCGGCGGGTGCTGCTGATGAGCCCCCAGGGCAAACCTCTGGAGCAGGCCGATCTGCGCCGCTGGGCCACGGGCTACGACCAGCTGGTGCTGATCTGCGGCCACTACGAGGGCTTCGACGAGCGGATCCGCAGCCTCGCCGATGAGGAGGTGTCGATCGGCGATTTCGTGCTCACCGGCGGCGAACTGCCGGCGGCGGTGATCATCAACGGCGTGGTGCGGTTGCTGCCCGGCACCGTGGGCACTGAAGCCTGCCTGGAGGAGGAGAGCCACAGCGCCCTGCTGCTGGAGCACCCCCACTACACCCGCCCCGCCAGCTTCCGGGAGATGGAGGTGCCGGCGGTGCTACGCAGCGGCGACCATGGCGCCATCGCCCGCTGGCGCGCCGAGCAGCAGCAACAGCGCACCCGCGAGCGGCGCCCGGATCTCTATGCCCGCTGGCAGGCGCAGCAGGGGCAGCAGTAGAAGCCGTGTAAGGCAATCCGCCTTACACTGCCATCATGACCCTCAGCTCTAAAGGCCAGTTGACCATTCCCCGGCAGCTGCGCGAATCCTTGGGCCTGACCCCTGGGAGCCACCTCCAGGTGAGCGTGGATCGCCATGGACGGCTGGTGTTGGTGCCTGCTCTGTACGAACCAGAAGAGCTCCTCCGCCATCGCCCCGCCGTCGAGCGCTGCATGAGCCTCGACGGCATGGACCGCGTCATTGGTGCGGGTGTTGGTGGGTGACGACCCGGTTCAGACGCCCCTCGCTGAGCAAGTCTTTCTGAGCGCGATCCAGCCTGGATCGAGCAACACGCCCCAACCTCCTACAACATCTGATCCGCACCCGCGGGGTTGTTGTGGTCAACGTGGATACTGTGATCGACGCCCTCAGCCGCTTCCAGCATGGGGGCGATTTTGCCGATCAGCTCGTTCTGGCTCGCGCCGCCAGCCATGGCGCCCTGCCTGTGCTCACCTTTGATCAACGCTTCGCCATGAACGCGGGCGTGACCCTGATCGACTGCGACGCGAACGCCTCAACCTGAGCCCCCCGCCCCTCACCCCTCAGGCTTCTGCAGATTCCGCAGCGCCGTCAGCAGGGCCGCCGGGCTCTGGGGATCCACCATCAGCACACTGCCAGCCGGAGCCTGGGCCATCGCCTCGCCCATGGCCATCCAGTCGCCGGCCAACAGCAGCCGCATCGCTTCCGCGGCATGGGGGTTCGCTTCCATCGCCGCGGCCAGGCAGGTGGCAGCATCAGCGCGGGCCTGGGCTTCCAGCACCAGGGCCTCCTGCTTGGCCCTGGCATCCAGCACCAGCGCCTCGGCACGACCGCGGGCGGCATTGAGCTGGGATTCGCGCTCACCCTCGGAGCGCAGGATCGCGGCGCGCTTTTCGCGCTCGGCGGTCATCTGCTGCTCCATCGCCTGCTGCACACCCCGCGATGGCTGGATGTCGCGCAGCTCCACCCGGGTCACTTTCACCCCCCAGGGATCGGTGGCCTGATCGAGCTCCTGAAGCAGCGTCTCGTTCACCTCGCTGCGGGTGGTGAAGGTTTGGTCGAGGTCGAGTTTGCCCATCTCGGCGCGGATCTGGGTGAGCACCAGATTGACCATGGCCGCCTGCAGATTGTCGACGCCGTAGTAGGCGCGGGCATGCTCCAGGAGCTGCCAATACACCACCGCATCCACCTCGATCGCCACGTTGTCGCAGGTGATGCACTGCTGGGGCGGAATGTCGAGCACCCGCTCCTTGAGCGATTCGTGGCTCACCACCTTCTCCACCACCGGCAGTACAAGAGACAGACCTGGCTGCAGCTGGCGGTCGTACTTGCCAAGCCGCTCCACCAGCCGCGACTGGCCGCCGCTGGTGACCTTGACGCTGTTGATTCCGAGCAGGGCCATCAGCACCAGAGCCGGCAGACCGAACAGGGCTTCCACGGCAAAGCGGCGACGTGACGTCAGGTTAGGCAGCATGGGCGGATTGTTCCCCGCCGCATCGCCGCTGCCATGGCCGCGCTGACCTGGTTTGTAGTGGCGGTGGCGCTGCTGGGCGCCGGCTGGCTGGGGGTCGATAGCGATGGCCTACTGCCTGCCGTGCTGGCAGCCCTGGGGATGTCGATCCTCTCGGCCGCCACAGCCGGCCTGGGGTTACTGGCCCAGCTGGCGATGTTTGCAGCGCTAACCCTGGCCCTGCTGCCGTTGCTGCAGGGCTGGTCGCGGCGGCGGCAAACGCGGGCGATTCCCCCAGGCGGCAGCAGCGACCGGGCCAGCGTGATCAGCGGCTTCACCATCAAGGAAGGAAGTGGCCGGGTTCGCTGGCAGGGGCAGAGCTGGGCCGCCACCAACCTTGAGCCAGACCAGCCGCTGCAAACCGGCGACGCCGTGGTGGTGATGGGCCGGGAGGGCAACCGGCTGCAGGTTGTGGGCGATAAGGTCTGAATCTGCTTCCCCTGCGCCCCGTGCAGCTGCGCATCGGCAATGGATACGACATCCACCGCCTCGTGCCGGGCCGCCCCCTGATCCTCGGCGGCCAGCGGCTGGCCCATCCCGCCGGGCTGGGCCTCGATGGTCACAGCGATGCGGATGTGCTGGTGCACGCGATCATGGACGGGTTGCTGGGAGCCCTCTCCCTCGGCGACATCGGCAAGCATTTCCCGCCCGACGATCCCCAATGGAAGGGGGCAGACAGTCTCGACCTGCTCGAGCAGGTGGTGGCCCTGGTGATCGAACGGGGCTGGAGGGTGGTGAACGTCGACAGTGTGATCGTGGCCGAAAGGCCCAAGCTCAAGCCCCACATCCAGGCGATGCGCAGCGCCATTGCCTGCCGTATGGGTCTGGAGCCGGAGCAAGTGGGCGTCAAGGCCACCACCAACGAACAGCTGGGGCCGGAGGGCCGCGAGGAGGGCATCTCCTGCCACGCCGTGGTGCTGCTGCAACAGCCATGAACGGCCTGGTTCGGTTGCTGCTAGCCACTGGGCTGTGCCTGGTGATGCTGCTGGCCGGTCACCCCGCTGGAGCGAGTGCCGAGCTGGAGCAGCCCGATGGCGGTTTCGAGGTGGCCGTGGTGGAGCACCTGCGCGTGAAGGTGCCGGCCGCAGCCCGCCAGGCCTGGATCGACGCGGAGGCTGGCAGCTGGGAACCCTGGTTGTCGGGCCAGGATGGATTCCTCGACCGCCAGCTGCTCTGGGACCCTGCCAGCGAGGAGGGCACCCTGCTGATTCGCTGGGCCAGCCGGGAGCAGTGGAAGGCGATTCCCGTTGATGAACTGAACGCCGTGCAGGAGCGCTTCGAGCAGCTGGCCCGCCAGACCACCGGGGAGCGCCAGGGCAATCCCTTCCCCCTGGTATTTGAAGGGGAACTGCTACCACCATGAGCGGCGCAGCCAACCGGGACGCCTACGTGCTCGGCAGCCATCTGGAGGAACGGGAGCGGCTGCAACGCCAGCACGCCATCTGGCGCGACGCCATGCTGGCCGGCTGGGAGCGGGCCGGCTTTGGACCAGGCCAACGGCTGCTCGATCTGGGCTGCGGCCCGGGCCTTGCCAGCCTGGAGCTGGCCAAGCGGGTGGGGCCCTCCGGCCAGGTGCTGGCCATCGACAGTGCGCCGGCCTTTCTCCACCACCTCGAGCAACAACGAGAACGGCACCACCTACCCCAGCTGCGCAGCCAGCTTTGCGACCTGGCCCAACCCCCCGCCGACGCATGGGAGAGGGGCGGCTGGGATGGGGCCTGGTGCCGCTGGCTGGCGATGTTTCTGCCCCGGCTTGAGCCCCTGCTGGATCTGCTGCGCGAAACCCTTCGCCCCGGTGGGCGCCTGGTGCTGCATGAATACGTGCGCTGGGATACCTTTGCGCTCCATCCCCAAGGTGCGCAACTCGCCCATTTTGTGCAGCGCTGCGCTCAGCACTGGCGCCGGCACGGCGGCGACCCCGATGTGGCCCAGCGCCTGCCGGCCCTGCTTGAGGCGCGGGGGTTCCGCCTGTTGCACAGCGCCAGCCTGATGGCCTGCGGCCCCGGCGACCAGCCCAAGGCCCGCTGGCTGCAGGACTTTCTCTTCACCTATCCGGCCCAGCTGGCCGCTGCCGGCTGCTGGAGCGCTGCGGAGCAATCCGCCCTGGCGGCCGAACTCAAGCGGGCACATCAGCACACCAGCCTCTGGGTGACGCCTGCCCTGGTGGAACTGATCTGGGAGCGGCAATGACCGATACCCGCCCCCACCGGCTTGATCTGGGCCGCCGCCAGAGGCTTGGCATGGTGGAAGCGATCTGGGGCGAGCACAAGAGCGCCGACCAGATCGCCCGAATCCTGGTGGACACCCATGCCGCCGGCGAACTGGCCCTTGCCACCCGCGTGACCCCCGAGAAGGCCAAAGCCGTCACCCTCGCCCTCGGAGCCAAGCTGGCTGGGGATCTACACGTGCAGCACCACCAGCAGGCCCGCTGCCTCAGCGCCGGCCGCCTGCCCACTGCCAATCCCAAGCGGGGCCTGGTGGCGGTGCTGGGCGGCGGCACCAGCGATCTACCGGTGGCGGCGGAGGCCCAGCTGGCCCTCGCCTGCCATGGCATTGCCGTCCAGCTGGTGCTGGATGTGGGCGTCGCCGGGCTGCACCGCCTGCTCGATCGCTTAGACGAGCTGCGCAGCTGCCCCGTGCTGATTGCCTGCGCCGGGATGGAAGGGGCCCTGCCCACGGTGCTGGCCGGCCTCCTGCCCCAACCGGTGATCGGCGTGCCGGTGTCGGTGGGCTACGGCGTCAGTGCCGGCGGCCAGGCAGCCCTCAGCGGCATGCTGGCCAGCTGCGCCCCAGGGTTGATGGTGATGAACATCGACAATGGCTACGGGGCAGCGATGGCGGCCCTACGCATCCTCAACAGCCAGGCCGCAACGGGGTAGGTGACGGCCCATCCATCTCCAGGAGATCCTGCAACCAGAGCTGCATGGAACGGGGCAGCAGCCCCTGCTCGTAGCGCTCCATCGCCTCGAGGAGCACGGGGGTGTTGACCCAGGTTGGGCAGCTCCGTCGCATCGGGGCAACCGACAATGACCCGCAGTGTGCGAGAGGTGTCTTGCAGACGCAAGGGGCCAGGATCAATCTCCCAGGGCCGTTTGCGTCTCGCCCCGGGATGGCCCTTGGGACTAGAGATGCTGGAGCTGGGGGTAGGCGGTGAGCAGCTCCTCGGTGCTGAGCACTTCGCCGGCACCCTCGGGCTGCCAGATCACTTCGATCGCAATCAGATCATCCGTGCCAATGGCACCGAGTTGCTGGAGCGCATCACGCAACTGATCGGCGCTGCCGGCGCCCTTGATGGTGAGCCGGTTGCGGCTGGCCACCAGCAGGGTGACGGCGATGAAATCACTGCTGGCGTCGCTTTCGCCGGCAGCCACGCTGGCGTCGTTGAACCGCTGACCCGCAACATTGCTGGTGACCTCCCGCTGCAGCTTGCTGCGTTCGGCCATCGACAGACGGTTGAAGGTGGCTTCGGCACTCACGAAGGGAACCTGACCCACCTCGGCATTGGCATAAACCCAGAGATCGGGGTGGCGCAGCATGGCCAGGGTCGTCTCCTGCAACAAAGCCTGCAACCCGGCTGCGCGGCCGGTGTCGGCGCTACCAGCCAGGCGACGCAGGTCATTCTGCAGTTCCCGAGCCGAGGCCAGCAGGCCCACCTGGAGCTGGCTGATCGTCACGGGGCCATCCGGACGTCCGTAGCTGAGCGGACCGCCGCGGCCAGCGGGAAGGGCTGGCCCCTCGCCGCCACCGCCACCTCGGACTGCGTTGAGCAGCAGGCCAACCACGGCCATCAGCACCAGGAAACCAAACAGGCCGCCGCCGCCGAAACCAAAGATCGGGAGCAGGAAGGGGAAACCAATCCCACCGCCGCCGTAGCCACGCCGGTAGCCGCCATTGAAGCCACCGCCATATCCCCCACCGCCGTAGCTGCGGGGCATCGAGGGGGCCGAGCGGAAACTGCCGCCACCGATCCGGCCGCCGCTGGCGGCCCAGCTGGGGCTGGGATGGGCCACCAACAGGGTGAGGGCCAACACGGGCACAATCAGCAAGCTGGCGCATCGGCGCAGCAGCTGGGGGGTGAAACGCGCCAAGGCGCTCAAAGCAGATGGTTTGAATCTAGGAACCACCACCGACGATGGTGACCACCTCCAGCACGTCGGATTCCACCACCAACTGGTCGCACCAGGCTGGACGGGGCAGGATCGCGCCGTTGAATTCCACCACCACCAGCCGCGGCTGGTAGCCCAGCTCCGCCAGGGCCTGCTCCAGGTTGAGACCGGCGGCACAGCGGCGCGGTTCGCCGTTCACCTGCAGCGTGATCATCCGGTGGCCTCCAGCGCCGCCAACAACTGGGCGGTGGCCGCAGCCGGATCGACTGCCTCGGTGATCGCCCGCACCAGCGCCACCCGGGTGGCACCAGCTGCGCGCACGGCCGCCAGGTTGCTGGCATCCACCCCACCAATCGCAAAGAAGGGAATCGGGCTGGCCGTGGCGGCCTGACGCACATAGGCAAGCCCCACCGGCTTGCGACCCGGCTTGGTGGGCGTGGCATGCACGGGCCCAACTCCCACGTAGTCGCAGCCATCGGCTACCGCCTGCTGGAGCTGGGCCAAGGCATGGGTGCTGCGACCGATCAGGCGATCGGGGCCGAGCAGCTGGCGGGCAATCGCTGGTGGCAGGTCGCCCTGGCCCAGATGCACCCCGTCGGCCTCGACCGCGAGGGCGATATCAATCCGATCATTGACCAGGAACAGGGCTCCATGGGCAGCGCAGAGTTGGCGCAGGGCCCGCGCCTGGCTGAGTTTCTGCAGGTCATCCAGCCCGGCCGCCTGCTTGGCGCGGTACTGCACCAGACGCACCCCGGCCCCGAGGGCGGCGGCCACCACTGCCTCCAGATCGGGCACCGGCGAGGTGACCAGATACAAGCGGCAACGGGCTAGGAGCTCCCGGCGACCCTCACCCCCCGTCGCCAGACGGCAGGCCTGCAGCAGATCCACCTCCAGGTCGTAAAGCTGGTAGCGCAAACCGGCTGCCTCCTCGGCCAGCTGGGGATCGCTGCTGCGACCAAACTCCTCCAACACCCGCAGCGCCTCCTGCACCCGGGCCGCATTGGCCCCGACCACGGCACTGGGGCTGCGGCGCTCTGCCTGGGCGGGATGGCCCATCCCAGCCGCCGGATCGGTGGCGGTGTGGCGGGCGAATTTGTAGGCATCGCGGTGCAGGCGGCCCAGCCGTTGGCGCATGTCCTTGGTGCGGGCCACCAGGTCGCCCCGATCGAGGCCAAAGCGGGCCCAATCTTCCAGCACCCGCAGGCCCTCCCTGGCCCGGTCAAGGTTGGCGTCGATCAGCCGATCCCGCGCGCTGCGGTCGGAGCTGTCACGGTCGAAGCTGTCTAGGGTGGGATCCATCGCGCAGGGGCCAATGGCAGGCGAGTCGGGGGGAGTGGATCAGCGCAGCGTGGACAAGGGCAGCGCCGACAACCCGATGCTGGTGCTGATCTCAGGGATTCTGCTGCTCGGCGGGATTGCAACCTTCATCGGTTGGGGTCTGACCCACGCCTACCCCAGCCCATAGGGCCCGGGCCTGGTTGGCGTCGGCGGCGATCTGGGCACTGAGATCGTCGAAACTGGCAAAGGTCTGCTGGCGACGCAACAGCAGCAGGGGCTGCACCTGCAGCTCCAGCCCTACCAGCTCCAAACGCCGATCGAGCAGGTGAACCTCCACGGCCGAGGGGGCCATCGGATCAACCGTGGGCTGGGGGCCCAGATTCATCACCCCTGGCAGCAGGGCTCCGCCCGCCACTGACACGGCCGCCGCGTACACGCCCTCCAAGGGCAGAAACTTGCGGCCGTCAACCTGGAGGTTGGCGGTGGGCCAGCCCAGCTCCTTCCCCAGCCCCCGGCCCCGCACCACCCGGCCACTGAAGCGATAGGGCCGCTCGAGCAGCCGGTGGGCCTCCGCCACATCCCCCGCCGCCAGGGCGCGACGAACCCGACTGCTGCTCACCCGCTCCTCCCCATCCCAGAGCATCGGCAGCACCTGCACGTCGATGCCATGGCGCTGACCGATGGCCACCAAGCTGTGGGTATCACCACAGCGGCCAGCGCCGAAGCGAAAGTTGTCCCCCACCGCAATCCGCTGGGCCGCCAGTTGGTCAATCAAGACCTGCTGAACAAAGGCCTCCGGGCTGAGGGCCGCCAAGGCGTGGGTGAAGGGCACCAGCACAAGCTGCTGGATCCCGAGCGGCTCGAGCAGGTGCAGCTTCTCGGCGGGCAGATCCAGGGGCAGCCGCGCCTCCCCATGCAGCACTTCACGGGGATGGGGCCAGAAACTCACCACCGTTGGTACCGGACTCGGTACGGAAGTGGGCACGGCAGCGGGCTGGTCGGTGACCGAGGCGATCACCCGGCGGTGCCCCTGGTGCAGGCCATCAAAGCTGCCAAGGGCAATGGCCGTCGGCCGACGTGCCTCCTGGGGGGATCGCAGGGGTATCAACGCTACGGAAACCAACGGCAACAGAAGCCAAAACGATCTTCCCATGGCACCTTTGAGGCACCAACCGGCACGGGCTGCATGGCTGACCGCCTCGACATCCAGCTGATCGCTGCTGCCCTGCGGCGCCTGGGCTGGATACGCCTCTGGGCCCAGGTGGTGCTAGCCGTGGTGGTGGTCGGCGTGCTGCTGTTCAACAACATCGGCGGCCGGTTGGCGGCCAATTCCTCCCGGGCCCTAGGCCTGGGGCCCGGCATTTCGCTCACAACGCTCGCCTTTCTGCTGCTGCTCTGGTGCATCTGGCAGAGCGGACTGATCGTGCGCTGCGGCCGGGCCCTGAATTCGCCGGTGCGGCCCAGCAAGGGGGAAACCGCCAAATTGATCAAGCGGGGCCTGCTGGCGGATCTGGTGGGCCTCAGCCTGGCCGTGATCGGCTATCAGTCCCTGGCCGGCAGCCTGTTCGTGCAGGCCTCCCAGCAGGTGCCCGGCTTCTTCGGTGCCCAGATCCAGGCCAACCCAGGGGTGGCCGGTCGCCTGGTGGGGCTGCCGATCACGTCGATCGAAATGCTGTCGGTGCTGGGCAATACCCAGGTGTTATTCGCCCACCTGATCGGGCTGTGGATCAGCCTCTGGCTGCTGCAGCGGGTTTATCGCCCCACCTGAGTCAGCAGGCCCAGCGGATCGGGGAGGTCGCGGGTCACACCCCGCCAGAAGATGTCGGGCTGGAGCGGCGTCAGAGAAGGGCAGCCGGCATTCAGCTGGGCCACATCGGTGGGCCAGGTCTCCGGGCCAGACACCTGGGCTTCGAGGTCGTTGACCACCTCCCCCGCCAACCAGTAGTAGGTATGACCCCGGGGGTCAACCCGCTGCTCGAATTGGTCGGTGTAGCGGCGCACCGCGGAGCGACACCAGCGCAGCGGTCCAATCGCCTCAGCGGGCCGGGGGGGCACGTTGAGGTTGAGCAGCATGTTGTCTGGCCAACCCTGGGCCAACATCCCCTCGGCCACGTCCAGGGCCAGCCGGGCCGCCGGAGCAAACTGACGCCACTGGAAGTCGGCGCTGCTCACCGCCAGAGCAGGCAAGCCTTCGATCGTGCCCTCCATCGCCGCGCTGACGGTGCCGGAATAGAGGATGTCCGTACCCAGGTTGGGGCCATGGTTGATGCCGGAGAGCACCAGGTCTGGCCACTCGTCCAGCAGGGAAAAGAGCGCCAACTTGACGCAGTCGGAGGGGGTGCCACTGCAGGCCCAGGCCTGGATGCCGTCATCAAAAAGCTCATCGGCCCGCTCGGCCCGAATCGGGGTCTGCAGGGTGAGCCCATGGCCCGTGGCCGATCGCTCCTGATCCGGACACACCACGCTCACCTGGTGGCCGCGGGCCAGGGCAGCGTTGGCAAGGGTGCGGATCCCTTCGGCGAACACACCGTCGTCGTTGCAGATCAGGATCCTCAGCGGTGCCATCGGTCCCAGGGCCATCTCGCCGCAAGGTAACGGGGCAGGGCTGGGGCGGCTCTTTACAGTCGGCCCTTCGCCAACAGATGCCGTGAGCACCACCGTCTCCCTGCAGCAGCTCACAGACCAGCTTGTGGCACTGGAAAGCGAGGCTGCAGCAGAGATCTCCGCAGCTTCCAACGCTGCCGAGCTGGAGGAGCTGCGGGTGGGGCTGCTGGGCAAAAAGGGGCGCCTCTCAGGTGTCCTGGGAGCCATGGGCCAATTGCCCGGTAACGAACGTCCCCTGATCGGCCAACGGGCCAACCGGCTCAAGGAGCAGGTGCAGACCCTGCTGGGTGAGCGGCTTGCCACGGTCAAAACCGCTGCGATGGCCGAACGCATCGCCCGGGAGAGCCTGGACGTGACAGCCCCCAGCAGCTTTACCCCGCCGGGTCACCGGCACCCACTGATCAGCACAACCGAAGAGATTGTCGACATCTTTAGCGGCCTGGGCTATCGGGTCTCGGAGGGACCCGAAATTGAAACCGACTACTACAACTTCAGCGCCCTCAACATCCCGGAGCACCACCCGGCGCGGGACATGCAGGACACCTTCTACCTGGGGGATGGCCGCCTGCTGCGCACCCACACCTCGCCGGTGCAGATCCGCTACCTGGAAAACAACCCACCGCCGGTGCGGGTGATCGCTCCAGGCCGGGTGTACCGGCGCGACATGGTGGACGCCACCCACTCGCCGGTTTTCCACCAGGTGGAGGTGCTGGCCATCGATGAAGGCCTGGATTTCAGCCACCTGCGCGGCACCGTCACCGCCTTTCTGCAGCAGTTCTTCGGCGACCTGCCGGTGCGCTTCCGGGCCAGTTACTTTCCCTTCACCGAGCCCAGCGCCGAAGTGGATGTGCAGTGGCGCGGCCGCTGGCTGGAGGTGATGGGCTGCGGCATGGTCGACCCCGCCGTGCTCACCGGCATGGGCCTCGATCCGGAGCGCTGGAGTGGCTTTGCGGCGGGCCTGGGGGTGGAGCGGTTCTGCATGGTGCGCCACGGCATCGATGACATCCGCCGCCTGTACACCAGCGACCTGCGCTTCCTCGAGCAGTTTTAGACCACCAAAAGCCCTTGGATGATCGATCCGAATCGGGCCCCGTAAACTCAGTCAGCCCTGCCGCCCCCCGATCGGTGCCCCGCGTCGGACTGATCGTCAATGACGGCAAGGGTGTGGCCCTGGCCACGGCCGATGCGATCGAAGCCAGGTTCGAGGCGGCTGGCTATGGCGTGGTGCGGGTGAGTAGCTCCGGCGGCATGGTGGGTTTTGCCAACCCCGACCAACACCTGCGCAGCCGGGGCTACGCAGCGTGCGTACCGGCCGCCTTCGATTCCGAGCTCAGCCTGGCCGTGGTGCTCGGCGGCGACGGCACCGTGCTCTCCGCCGCCCGCCAGACCGCCCCCATCGGTGTGCCGATCCTGACGGTCAACACGGGCCATCTTGGCTTCCTGGCGGAGGCCTACCTCAACGAGCTGGAGACGGCCCTGGACCAGGTGCTGAGCGGCGCATGGACGGTGGAGGAGCGCACGATGTTGATCGTCAGCGTGATGCGCGGCGACCAACGCCGCTGGGAAGTGCTCTGCCTCAACGAGATGGCCCTGCACCGCGAGCCGCTCACCTCAATGTGCCACTTCGAAATCGCCATCGGCCGCCACGCCCCCGTGGACATCGCCGCAGACGGCGTGATCCTCGCCACCCCCACCGGCTCCACGGCCTACGCCCTCAGTGCCGGCGGCCCGGTGATCACGCCGGATTGCCCCGTGCTGCAGCTCACGCCGATCGCCCCCCATTCGCTGGCCTCGCGGGCCCTGGTCTTCAGCGACCTCGAGCCGGTGACCGTGTTTCCCGCCACTCCCGAGCGCCTGATGATGGTGGTGGATGGCAGCGCCGGCAGTTACATCTGGCCAGAGGACAGGGTGCTGGTGCGACGTAGCGAGCAGCCGGCGCGCTTTGTGCGCCTGGCGGACCATGAGTTTTTTCAGGTGCTGCGCAACAAGCTCGGCTGGGGCTTGCCCCACGTGGCCAAGCCCGGCAACGGCATGGCGCCATGAGCGCCCTGATGATCCTTTTGGTGGGAGCCGAAGCCGAAGCCCTGGCCGCCCGGCTGGAGGCCTCCGGCTACGCCTGCAGCACCACCGCTGGGAATGCCACCCCCCCCGATGCGGTGCTGCTCGCCGCCGACCAGGCTGGCCGCATCGGTGCGCTGCGGGCCCAATGGGGCGATCGGCCGCTGCTGCTGGATGTGGGGGAGGACACGGTCGAGGCCCGGGTCCATTGCCTCAGTTCCGGCGCCGACGACTTCTGGCTCTCCAGCCTCGGCCCCAGCGATCTGCTGATGCGGCTGCGGTTGCACCTCGATCTCACCCGCCGCACCAACATCCCCGTCCAGCTGCTGCAGGTGGGCGACCTGGTGGTCAATCCCAGCACCCGCCAGGTCAAGCGGGGTGCGCGGTCCGTGGGCCTGACGGCACGGGAGTACCAACTGCTGATCCTGTTGCTTGAGCGCAAAGGCACGGTGGTGGGCCGTGACCTGATCCTGCGCCAGGTGTGGAACGACGACCTGGGCACAACCAGCAATGTGATCGAGGTGTACGTGCGCTATTTGCGCCACAAGCTCGAGGAGGGCGGCGAACAGCGGCTGATTCATACGATCCGGGGCCAGGGTTACTGCCTCAGCGAGCGGTCACCCCAGCTGGAGGCCCGCAGCTGATGGGTTTCCGTGCCTGGATGACGGGCCTGAGCCTGCCCGGAATGGCGGCCATGCTGTGCGGCTTTACGCCCCCGCCCCAATGGCTGCCGATCACGGCCCAGTGGTGCCTGGCACCCGAACGCTGCATCGCCCTGGAGGTGGCCGACACCCCCGAGAAACAGAGCAAGGGCCTGCAGCTGCGGCCGCCCCTGCCGTCCCTGCGGGGCATGTGGTTTCCCTACAACCCGCCCTCGCTGGCGAGGTTCTGGATGCACCGCACCCCCGAGCCCCTGGACATGCTGTTTGTGCAGGACGGCCGGGTGATGGCGATCGAGGTCCATACCGCCCCCTGCATGCGCCTGCCCTGCCGCAGCTACGGCCCCGACCAGGCCGTGGATGGCGTGCTCGAACTGGCCGCCGGCCAGGCCGAGGCGTTGGGGATCCAGGTGGGCACGGCGGTGCGCATTGAGGCCCTTGGGAGCCAGACCGCACCCTGAAGTAGCCGCCAGAATGCAAGCAAATGACCAGAATGAGAATCATCTAGCTGGTCATCCCGTGCCATCCGCTGCGCCACGCCCCCAAGGCCGTTGCACCGCATCGAAACCGGAGCCTCCTCTGTGACGGTGGGGCCTTGATGAATGTGCTGGATGCCCTTGATCTCTCCCTGATCGAGCTGGTGGATGCCGATGCCGAAGCAGCAACCGCCGCCAAAGCGGAGAGCATCGAACTGGCTGACTATCCCCTTCTGCGGCAACTGGCCTGGCATGTGCAAGGCACAAGCAAGCTGCGTGCGGCGGAAGCAGCTGGGCTCTATGCACGCCATCGCAGGCGGCTGGATCTGGAGGAGCTTCAGCCGCAGGAGCGCCAACTGATCGGGTCTCTGACTCACGCCATCCCGGAGCCCGATGTTCCGGCTTGAGCACCACCGCCGGATTGCGAGCCTGCTGGTGCAGCTCAATCCGCAGCTGCTGCGCCAGCACCATTGCCTGTTGGGCGGCGGCAGGGCGGGATCAGCCTGGAGATGCCCAGCAAGGAAGAAGCGGTGTGTGGCATCGCCTCGTTGACGCTGAACGATCTCATCTGCAGCAAGCTGCTGGCCAATTCCGACCGCTGGAACGACGACGGGGTGTTCAACCGCGATCTGATTGATCTGGCCCATCTGCCCCTGACCCCAGCCGTGTGGGATCAGGCGGTGGCCAAGGCAGAACTGGCCTATGGCGACGCGGTGCGTGCCGACCTGAGCAAGGCCCTCGAGCGGCGCTGTGGCAGCGCCTGCTCAACCTGCAGCGGCTGGCAGCCGCCCCTTCAGCACCAACACCGGATTGAGCGGCGCCAGGCGGGTGCCATCGGCCAGGGCGGCGCCGCGCCAGGCCTGGTGCTGAGCCACAGCGACGGCGCAGCCGGCCTGCTCCAGCAGGGGGCGCAGCACGGCCAGGGCCTCCACGGTGGCCAGGGGAATCACCACCATGCCCCCAGGCCGCAGGCGTTGCAGCACCGCCGCCAACACGGCCGCCCGCTCGCGGCCGCCGCCGCCGATCAGCACCCGGTCCGGATCGGGGAGCTCGGCCAGCACCTGCGGCGCCCGGCCCTCGAGCAGCCCCGCCGGCAGCACGCCCAGCCGCTCGGCATTGGCGGCAATCAGGCCGACCGAGCCGCCCCGCTGTTCCACAAACCAACCCGCCAGAGCCGGCCGCAGCCGCAACGCCTCCAACCCCACCGAACCCACGCCGGCGCCGATATCCCAGAGCACGCCGCGCTCGGGCAGCTCCAGATCGGCCAGCAGCTGGATGCGCACCTCCCGTTTGGTCATCAGGCCGGGGCGGTCGTCGTGCTGGAGAAACAGGCCGTCGTCGAGGCCAAACAGAGGCAGAGCAGCTGGGGGCGGAGGCGCAGACGGCTCGGCGATCAGCAAGACCAGATGCAGGGGATCGCAATCCGCCGGCAGGGGATCCGCCGGCGCGAGACGCTGCACCCGCTCCGCCGGATGGCCGAGCCGCTCGCAGAGCCACAGGGCATAGGCGGCCTCCAGGCCCGAGGCCGCCAAGATCCGCCGCACCTCCTCGGCGCCGCCGCGGCCCGGGTCGGTGAGCACCGCCAGGGCGGCAGGCCGTTTCTGCAGGGCCGCCGCCAGGGGTTCGGGGTCGCGGCCGTGCAGGCTGATCCAGCTGGCGTCCTGCCAGGGGCGGCCAATCCGGGCGAAGGCCAGCTGCAGGGAGCTGGGGGCCGGATGGAAGCGCAGGCGCTCGGCGCCGAAGCGCTGCAGCAGCAGCCGGCCA